>CAXMLR010000180.1:0-12102 GCA_964194275.1 uncultured Solirubrobacterales bacterium | reverse complement strand
CGACGAGCCGACGACCGGGCTCGACCCCGCCTCGCGAATGACGATCTGGGACGAGGTACGGCGCATCAATGCCGGCGGTGCGACGGTCTTCCTGACCACCCAGTACTTGGAGGAAGCCGACCAGCTGTGCGATCGCTTGGCCATCATCGATGGAGGGAAGATCGTGGCTGAGGGCACCCCGGGACAGCTGAAGGCCGAAATGGGACACGACGTGGTGTCGGTTTCCCTTGAGCGGGCCGCCGACCTGGTTGCGACCGAGGCCGCCCTGTCCGGGCTGCCGGGGCTCGAGCGCATCGTGGCCGAGCCCAACGCGCTCGCCCTTTACGTCGAGGATGGCGCGAGCTCGATCGCCGAGGTGGTGCGTCGGCTGGACCGCGATCAGGTGCGCGTCGGCGCCATCTCGGTGTCCAGGCCGTCGCTCGACGACGTTTTCCTGAAGGCCACCGGACGGCGGCTGGAGGGCCAGGAGCAGCCAAGCGAGCAGTCTCAGCCGGTGGCGGCGGCATGACGGAGGTACTGCTGCTTGGCCGGCGAGCGGTCCGTGAGGTGGTTCGGTATCCCGAGGCCACCATCCCGACGCTCTTCATCCCGCTGTTCTTTCTCGTGGTCAACATCGGGCAGGTATCCAAGACCTTTCCCAGCACCACGCCGTTTCTGAAAGGCCAGGGATATGTCGCGTTCCAGCTACCGGTGTCGCTGATGTTCGCCGTGGCCACCGCGACGTCCGGGCTGGCGCTGGTGACCGAGATCGACCTCGGCTACTTCGACAAGCTGCTGGTGGCGCCGATCCGACGCTCGTCGCTCATCTTCGGCCGCCTCGCGGCCGACCTCGTCCGCGGCGTCGCCGCCTCCGCGTTGGTGCTGTTGGTCGGCATTGCCCTTGGCACGCGGGTCGAGAGCGGAGTTCCGGGGGCGGTGGTCATCGTTCTGCTCTCGGCCCTGTTCGGCGTCGCCTATGCCGGCTTCGGGATTCTGGTTGCACTCCGGACGCGAAACGTCCAGGCGACGCAGTCGAGCTTCCTCCTGTTCTTCCCGCTGCTGTTTCTGACCCCGAACTTCGTTCCCTTCGACCGGCTGTCTTCGCTGATGGAGACGCTGGCGCGGATCAATCCGGTTAGCTACGTGATCGTCGGCCTGCGCTCGCTGGTGATCGATGGGTGGGACGCGGGCAAGCTCGCGGTGTGTGGACTGGTGATCGTCGGGATGGGAGTGATCCTGATCGCCCTGTGCCTGCGCGTGATCGCGACCTACGACCGCTGATCACGCGCCGGCAAGGCTCGTATCGTCATAACTCTTGGGAGGAAGGCGCGGCCGCCCGTTCCCAACCGCATCACCGATGCTCTGCGCCCGGACGACAGGTAGCGCGCAGCATTAGGCGATGTGGAAAATGAAGTCGTATTCAGCTCCACCGTGGCGTGAGTTGAGGTTCATCTCGCCCCGGGCGGCGCGGTAGGCACCAGTGCCTCCGGTGATCGCCAGGACGCTGTTCTTCTTGTCATAGAACGGGCCTTCGACCGTGATCTGCCCGTGAGCGAGGAACGTAGTCCACATGCACTCATAGGTACCGTTTGCGGGCGAGATTCGCACGCAGAAGCCCTGGTCGTGACCGACCGCCTTCTTGTCCTGCTTGTTGTAGACCTTGTTGTGAAAGGTAAGCGTGTTGCCCGTCACATCCTTGCCACCGCCGGATTGCACGACCGTGTCCGTGACCGCGTGTTCGATCACATGAACGGTCGAACCGCCAGGGCTCTGAGCACGAGCGCTCCCGCCGGTTAGGGCGAGCAGCCAGGCGAAGGCAAAGGCCACGCTGGCGAGCAGCGCGTGCGGAAGACATCGAGGCGCGAGTGGACCACGGGACGGGGTTCTCATCAGGCTCAGACTCCTTTGGTCGAATTTGCCTGCAAGCCGGGCGCGATCCTACCCCAGCCGCGAGGCCTCGGCCCCCGCTCGGCTACGCCGGCGGGTCCTCGAGGCCGCTGATCACCTCGAACAGTCCCAGCAGTCCGCACAGCTCGAGCACGCGGTAGGACGAGCGAGCACCGAGAATCAGAGAAAATCTGGTGCGAGCGTCCTCCGCGCGCTTCAAGGATGCGATCAGGAGCCCGGCGGCCGTCGCATCCATGAAGTCGACGCCGCGTAAGTCGACGACGACGTGCTCGAAATCACCATCCAGCAGCGGCGTGAGGACCTGCTCCAGGTGATCGCGGGTGGCGATATCGAGCTCTCCGAGCGGCGCGACGAGCTGGCGCGAGCGCTCGTGGCGGACTTCGATCTCAAACATGCGCCCGCCCCGCCGTTCCGGAGCGCCGGTGGCGCGAGCGGATCAGTGATCGTCCGGAAGCTGCTCCAGCACGAAGATCTCGAAGGTTCGCGTCGGGTTGAACACGATCTGGCTGTGATAGCCGACGACCTCGCGGCCCGTCAGCTCCGACACGGCGTCCGTCGCCGACTCGCTCACCGTTTCCTGAAACGACAAGCGAAAGCTTCGGACTTCGCTCTCCTTGCCGTCGGCGAGCAGTGTCTCCTCGTTGCGCGTCAGCCCGCCCTCGAGAACGATGAACACGTAGTCGTCGAGGATCCAGGCCTTGGCCGCGGTCGGCCCGCGACCGTAGTACTGCTTCATCAATCCCACCATCGCGTTGGCGAGGGCAGTCCGGAGGGACCCGTTGGACTCCAGTAGGGGCCTTTCGCCCGCTGCAGAGAGCAGCTCGGCTGAGCTCTTCGGAGGCTGGCGAGTCATGAAACCGAACCCTGAGCGCCGGAAGGCGGAGCACCAGGTCGGCCGGGGTGCAGGCAACGCGCATGCGAACTCCCAAACGAGTGGTCGATGCTCGTTGCGCGCCCCCAGCGGCAGAACGCGAAATCGTTCATCTTTTACGGACCGCCCGTCTGCGCCTCCGGTGGGCGGCGCACGACCTGCTCCGGTAGATGCTAACCCGGATCACGCCCACCTGCCCGGTTTGGTCATTTGTGCAGTTCTTCCGCATACGCCCGCTCGGCTGCCACGCGGACACCTTCTCCGCGTCGGCGCAGGTATAGCGCAGAGACCGCGAACGATGCAACAAACGCGAGCAACAGCAGGACGTTCACGATCGTGCCGGCGTGGCTCAGCGCGTCGCCAAACCAGAAGTATCCGAAACCGTTCGCCGCCGCCCACAGCACTGCGCTCGGCGCGGCGACGAGGGCGAATCGGCCGATCGGCATGCGGTTGGCTCCGGCCAGGAATGCCGACCAGGTCCGCAATCCGGTGACGAAGCGCCCGAAGAACACCACCTTGCCGCCGTGTTCTCGAAAAACCCATCGGCCCACCATCAGCCGGCTCGGCGTGAGGCGAAAGTAGTGTCCATAGCGCGTCAGCAGCGTCCAGCCACCCCAGCGCCCGAGCGCGAAACCAGCGCCGCTGCCGACCGTTGCCCCGACGGCAGCCGCCACTATCACCCCGGCAATGTCCAGCCGGTGCGTGCTGCCGGCGTACAGCGACGCGACGATCAGCGCGGTCGTCCCGGGCACCGGTACGCCTGAGCTCTGCAGCGCCGTCATCGCAAACACGAACGCGTAGCCCCAGCGGCCCAACAGATGATGGAGCTGGCCGGCGTCGACCAGGATTGCGGCCAGCAGAAGCTATTCCTCGTCGGTGGGAGGCAGGGCGAGCATACCGGCGCGGGCCGGCGCCGACCATCGGTGAGTCCGCGACCGGTGGCGCGGGTAGGACTCACGCATGACAACTCAAACCATCTCCCCGCAACGTGTATCGCTCGAGGTTCCGCAACCCGCCGAGCCCGCCACTCCGGTGGTGCCCGACGCTCCGGTGACTCCCGCCGTCCCGGATCCGGGAACTCCGGGCGCGCCGGAGGAGCCGGCCACCGTCCCGGCGCCGCATGAGCCCCCGACGCCGATCGATCCGGACCCGCAGCCGGACTTGGAACCCAGTCCGGACCAGACGTGAGCGCTCAGGATCAGCTCCGCTAGGCGCCCAGGGGCAAGCAGCGGGAGCAGATGCCCCACGCCGTCGACCACCGAGAGCCGCGCCCCCGGGATCTGGGCGGCCAGCCGGCGCTGAGAGCGCGGCGCGATCACCCGGTCCTCCGAACCCACAATGATCGCCGTCGGACCGGCGATTTGGGCGAGATGCGACTCCAGCGCCGGCAGCTCGGAGACCAGCACCCGCTGCTCGGCGACGAACGATCGCCAGGCCGAGCGAGAGCGGAGCGCCCGTCCCGCCTCTTCCAGGTAGCTCTCCTGAACTCTCAGCTTTGAGGCGAGACGTCGGCGAGGCCGCCGCCCTTGCAGCGTCAATCCGGTGGCGGCGAGCGTCGCTCCCGCGGCCAGCGGACCAGACAGCGGCGCCGCCAGCCAGCGGTCGACGCGGTAGAGCGAAGCGACATTGGCCGACGGGGCAGCCAGTACCAGCGCGCTGACGCGCTCGGGAGCGTGAGCGGCCAGCCAGCAGGCTACCGCGCCGCCGAAGCTGTGGCCGACGATCGTGGCTCGCTGCAGGCCGTGCGCGTCGAGCAATGCCGTCGCCGCGCGGGCGTTGCCGGCCAGATCGGTGGCGGCCCTATGCCCATCCCAGCCGGGACGATCCGCGGCGATCGTCGTCGCCGCGCCTGCGATCGCGTCCACGACGCGGTACCAGTCACGAGCACCACCTGGCTGCCCGTGCAGCAGCAGGACAGGATCAGGCTTCGGGTCCACCCGAAGTCGGCGATCCGGCGCCGGGCGGTCCGCCGTGCGGATGGTCCGCAACCGCCTGTCCATCGCGACCGACGTAGCCGTCCTTGCCACCAGCCACTACAACGATGGCGTCTCCGTCGCCCGCGTTGCGCAGCGAGCGGTGCGTGCGTGCATCCACTCGCGCGATCCCACCGCCCCAGCCGGTGGTTCTGACCGTCGCCGAAGCGAAACTCGACCTCACCAGTGTGCACGAAGTAGGTCTCCTCCTGCTCGTCGTGGAAGTGCACGCCGGTCTCATGCCCGGGGGGCAGCACCAGCGCGTTGATCCCGAATGCCGTGACGCCGAGCTCGCGGCGGATCTTGCGAAAGCCGTAGCCGGCGCCCAGCTGATCAAGGCTCGAAACCGCGTAGCCGCTCTGCTCAGTCATCGCCCGCAACTGTATTCGCTTCAGTCCTGGGGCGTGCACGCCAGTAGCGGCGCAGGAACTGGAGGGCCACAAACAGCATCAGGGCCGCGAAGGAGAGTTTGAGCACGCGTTCGGGGAGGACGTTGGCCAGCGCGACACCGCCGAGCACGCCCACCGTCGAGAGGGCACCGACCACCACCCCGTCCCTGATCTCCACGTGGCCGTAGCGGTGCTGCCGCGCCGCTCCCACCAGCGCGACCGGGATGATCGCCAGCAGTGAGGTGGCCTCGGCCTTGAGCTGTGAGAGCGACAGCGCGAGCGTGAGCGCCGGGACGAACAGGATCCCTCCTCCCACCCCGAGCAGACCGCTGAGCACTCCCGCGGCGCCGCCCATCACGATCGCGACGATCATGACAGCACCAGGTCGATCGCGACGGCAAGCAGCAGCAGCGCGAACAGCAACGAGATCGTCTCCGTCCGCACTCGCTGCTGGGCCCAGGTACCCAGCAGCACCCCGCCGACCGCCGGCAATCCGACGAGCAGGCCTTTGGCCAGCTCGACGTTTCCGACCGCTCCCTGGGTGATCGTGGCCATCAGCGCGATCACCACGATCGCGGCCAGCGAGGTTCCGGTTGCCGTGCGCTCGTCGTAGCCGAGCCACATCACGAGCAGCGGCACGATCACCGTCCCGCCGCCGACTCCGAACAATCCGCTGAACAATCCCGCCGCGCTGCCGGTAAACGCCAGCTTGAGTACCCGGTCGCGGGGCATGAGCGGGCATACTAGGAGTCGTGACGTCAGCGCTCCTGTCCGACGCGCTCGCGCCCCTCAAAGCCAAGCCGGCGCGCTCGGCCGTCCTGCTCGATATCGACGGTACGCTTGCGCCGATCGTTGATCACGCCGCCGAGGCCAGCGTGCCTGAGACGACGCGTCAACTCTTGATCGCGGTGGCGCGGCGATATGGGATCGTCGCGTGTGTGAGCGGCCGGCGCGCTTCCGAGGCCAGAGCGATGGTCTCGATCGGGACGATCGCGTACCTCGGCTCGCACGGGGCAGAGGTGCTGCGGGCCGGGTGGACCGAGGCGGCGCTGGATTCGACGCTTGAGGATTGGGCCCTTCGGATCCACGAATTCGCCCGGGAAGCTGACACCGCCGACGTCCGCCGCCGCCGCGTCCGTCTGGAGGACAAGGGCGCAATCGTGGCCTTTCACTGGCGCGGCGCCCCGGACCAAGCAGCCGCGCGGTCGGCGATCGACGCGATTGCCGCGAGGGCCGAGGCCGCCGGTTTGCGAACCCATTGGGGCCGCAAGGTGCTCGAGGTGCGACCGCCGGTGCGAGTCGACAAAGGTGCAGGGATCGAGAAGCTGCTCCAGGATGCAGAGGTGGACGTGGCCCTCTATGCCGGGGACGACACCACCGATCTCGATGCGTTCCGGATGCTGAGTCAACTCGTCGAGCAGGGAAAGCTCGCGCATGCCATCCGCGTGGGCGTGGACTCTGAGGACGGCCCCCCAGAGATCCTCCACGAGGCGGACGTGGTGGTGGACGGAACCAGCGGCGTCCAAGCGCTGCTCTCGATGCTGATCGAGGCGTAGATGCGCTTTTCCGACTTTCTCCGGACCACGGTGCTGATCAGCGCGGCCTCGGCGACGCTGCTGGCCGCGGTGACCCTGGCCGGCGCGAACGGCAACGGCAACGATTTGATCGTGCCGGTCGCGGCTGGATGGTGGGTGATCGCCGGGGTAATCGGCGTCTGGTTCGGCCGCCGAGCCGAGACGTCTCCCCCGATTGCCTCGCTGCTGGCCAGCGCCCGGGTGCAGCCGACCCTGCCCGAGGTCCATCCAGGACGGATCGTTCTCAACCGCCTGTGGCCGCTGCTGGTCTCGACGCTCGGGGCAGGCGCGGTCGCGTTTGCCCTCCCGCAGGTCCCAGCCGTCGCCACCGGCTTCGCGATCATCTGGGCATTGGGCTGGCGGCGCCAGGCGTCGGCCGTGACGGCGATCGAGGAACGGGACGGGGCGCGCTTCTACGTCGAGCGAACCTCGCCGTTGCGACCGATCAAACTGGTCCGCACTCCCGGGTTCCGCTCGAACCTGTTCGAGCTCAACGGGACCACGAGACGCGCCACCGGGGCACGCCCCCGGGTCTAGTGTCCTCGGCCGACATCTTCGTCGTCTCGGTCGACAGCACCGGGGGCTGGAAGGCATCGGCGCGTGAATTGACCGGCGCGTTCGTGCGGGCCGGGGCCCGAGCCGAGCTGGTCGAGACTGGGCCGGTCCGGCGAGTGCGGACGTTCGCCCTGACCGACCTCGTCCAGGCGCTGGCGGCGCGACGGGCTTACGTGCGCGCGGCGGCTGCCGGTCCGCCCGCCGCCGTGGTGTATTGCTCGGTCACCGCGGCTTTGCTGTGGCCACGCCCCGGGGCGATCTGGCTCGACGCGATCGCCGCCGAGAACCGACCAGGACGCCACGGCGTCTGGCAGCGCACGGTCGAGCGCGGTCGGCTCACCGACGCACCGCTGCTGATGACGATGAGCGACGGCTCGCTGGGACCCCTGCAGGGCCGGTATCCCGAGGCCGTTGTCGTTCCCGCGCCGATCGAGTCCTCGTTGGTGCAGTCGCCGACCCTTCCGCGTGACATCGAAGTCGTGACCTACGCCGGCAACCCGGAGAAGAAGCAGCTTGAGCTGATGCTCGAGGCGTGGGCACTCGCGCGCCGGGGTGAGGAGCAGCTGGTGGTGAGCGGGATCGACGACGCCCGGCGGATTCCGGGCGTCCGGTTCACCGGCCACCTGCCGGCAGCGGAGTACCGGGCGCTGCTGCGCCGGGCGAAGGTGTTCCTGGCCGCGCCGCGTCGGGAGGACTACGGCATCGCACAGCTCGAGGCGCTGGCCGACGGATGCATGCTGGTCAGCACCCCTGCGCCGGGGGCGTACCCGGCTCGGGAGTTGGCGCGCAAGCTCGATGTTCGGCTGGTCGGCCGCGATCTCGCGGCGGGGCTCCGACTCGCACTCGACGATCCGGCTCCCGGCTACGCCGAACGCGCCGCAGAACTGTTGGCGCCATTCAGCCGCCGGGCGGTTGATCGGACGATCGCGCAGCGTGTCCTGCCCATGCTCCTGTCACCATCCGCGTGCTTGTGATCACCTCCGCGTTCATCCCCAGCCCGTCTGCCAACGGCGTCCGGCTTGGACCGCTGTTTGTCCACGCGTACGGGGTTGCCTATGTCCTGGCGGTGGCTGCCGCGATCTTGATCACCCGCAGCCGCTGGCGGCGTGCCGGCGGCGATCCCGATCTGGTCGGCGAGGTCGCCCTGTGGGGATTCCCCGCCGGACTCCTCGGCGGGCGGATCTACTTTCTCATCACCAGCTGGGATCAGGTACCGCCCCACTGGTGGGGCCCGTTCGCGATCTGGCAGGGAGGTCTCGGGATCTGGGGCGGCATCGCGGGCGGAGCGCTGGCTGGTCTGTGGGTGCTCCGCCGCCGACTTGGGCGCCCGGACATCCTCCGCTTCATGGATGTCGCCGCTCCGGGGCTACTCGTCGCCCAGGCGATCGGCCGGCTCGGCAACTACTTCAACCAGGAGCTGTTCGGCGGGCCGACACGGCTTCCGTGGGGACTCGAGATCGACCGGGCTCACCGTCCTTCCGGGTACGAGCAGTTCTCCACTTTCCAGCCGACATTCCTCTACGAGCTGATCTGGAATCTGTCGCTGGCCGGTGTGCTGGTGTGGCTCGGTCACCGACGCCGAATCCGGGCGCCGGGATTGTTTGCGCTCTACGTCGCGGGTTATTCCGGGTTCCGGATCTTCGAGGAACTGCTCCGTGTCGATCCGTCCCACCGCATTCTTGGGCTGCGTTTGAATTTCTATGTCGCGTCGCTGCTCTGCGTTGCCGGCCTGATGGGGTTCATGGCGATTCAGCGGGGCTGGCGATGGCGGCAGATGCGGCGCGGAGCGGGACTGCTGGGGTTGGCCTGGATGCTGGCCTGGGCGGCCGGATGCGGTTCGGCGCGCCCGATGCTCGCGCAGCCTCAGCGCCGCGCGTATGTTCCGATCAGCGTGGCGATGCCGATCGCCGTTGACTGGAGCTGGTCGGCTGCGAACCCCGAGCGCAAGCCGGATGCGCTCGAGAGCGCGCTCAACGTCAGAACGTAGTGGTGCGGGGCGGCGCCGCGGGGGGGACACGGGCCGCGATAGCCCAGCGTTCCGAAGCTGTTGCGCCCGGGGGCCACGAGCCCGGGGACGCCGCCGGCCGGCAGGCTGCTGGTCGTGGGGGGAATTGCCGCCAGCGCCCAATGGACGAAGTTACCGCTCGGGGCGTTGGGATCCCGCATCGTCAGAACCAGCTCGCGCGTCCCCGGGGGGATTCCCGTGAACTGCAACGGCGGGGAGACATCGTTGCCATCGCAGGTGTAGGCCGGCGGAATCGCCGCGCCGGAGCCAAAGGCTGGGCTGGTGAGGTGAAAGCCTCCGGCAAGTGAGGCGGTCGTGCTCGTGAAGCTGGAGGTGTTGGTAGCCGAGGCGCTCGCGCTGCTGGTCGTCGGGCTCGCGGTCGTTGAGCTGGTGGCGCTGGCCGCCGGGGCATTCTCGGTGCTCGACAGAGACGTGGTGGGGCTCGCGGTGGCTGGAGTGCTGCTGTAGGTGGTGCCACCGCCGCAGCCGGCGATCATGATCGCGGCCAGAGCGGTGCTGAGAGCAGCGCGAATCATGTTCACGCCGGGGAGCGGCTCCGCTTGCGCATCGCCGCCAGCTCGGCCCAGGGTCGCGTGTTCGCCACGTCGGCGGCGGTGAGCCACGCCCGCCGCGCGGTTGCGAGCCCGTAGCGCGCCACGTCGAAGCCGCCGACCCGATGGGCGTCGCAGTTGATCACGATCGGCACGCCGGCGGCGGCCGCAGCACGGGCATTGACCTCGTTGAGGTCACGACGGTCCGGGCTGGCATTGATCTCGAGCATCGTCCCGGTCCGCGCGGCCGCCGCGATCACGGCCTCGCTGTCGAAGGAGTAGGGGGGACGGCGCTCGATCTTGCGGCCGGACAGATGGCCGATCGCATCGACCAGCGGGTGTTCGATGGCGCGGATGATCCGCGCCGTCATCACCTCAGAGGCCATCCGAAATGAGGAGTGGACGCTGGCGATGATCCAATCGAGCTCTGAGAGAACCTCGTCGCCGTAGTCCAGGGACCCGTCGGGGAGGACGTTGACCTCGGAGCCGGCGAACAGCTCGATGCCCTCGACCTGGGTGCCGCGAATGTTCTCGATGTGAACGCGCAGTCGGTCGGGGGAGAGGTCGTCGCCGAAACCGAAGCTGGCCGAGTGGTCGGTGATGGCGAGGTACTCGTAGCCCGCGTCCCGGGCGGCCTCAGCCATCTGCTTGATCGAGGCCGTGCCGTCCGATGCGGTCGTGTGGCAGTGCAGATCGCCCTTCAGGTCACTCAGCTCGATCAGCTCGGGCAGGCTGCCGCTCGCCGCCGCCTCCAGCTCGCCCCGGTGCTCCCGCAGCTCCGGCTCGATGTACTCGAGCCCGAGGAGGGCATAGACCTCAGCTTCGGTGGGGCAGCGGTGCGTGCTGCCGGTGGCGTCGTCGATGACCCCGTATTCCGAGACGTGCAGACCCTTGCGCACGGCCGCGTCTCGCAGCGCCATGTTGTGCTGCTTGGAACCGGTGAAGTGCTGCAGCAGGTTCCCGAACTGGTCCGGCGCGACGATCTTCAGATCGACCTGCAGCCCGGTGTGCGTCTGCATCCGCACTCCGGCATCCGTCGGCGTGCCCGCGGACTCGATCAGCTCGAGCGCGGCCGCCGCCCGCGCGAGCGCGAGCGGGTCGGTCGCGGTCACGATCACGTCGAGGTCCTTGACGCTGTCGGTCATCCGGCGCGCCGAGCCCGCCAGTTCGACCCGAGCGGCGGCGGGGTGATCCCGCAGCGCGGCCACCAGTTGCTCCCCCACCGTCAGCGCACGGTCGAGCACGATCCGCGTCCGCGGACCGCGGGCGGTGACGTTGCTGGCGGCGCTCAACAGCGTTTCTTCGGCCTTGGGACCGAAGCCCTTCAGCGACCGGATGCGGCGCTGTTCGGCCGCCTCGCGGAGCTTGTCCAGCGAGTCGATGCCGAGCTCGTCGAATAACCGCCGAGCCCGCTTCGGCCCTAGTCCCGGCAGATGCGTCATCTCGAGCAGGCCGGGCGGGAACTTGGCCCGCAGCCTCGCAGCCGCCGGAATCACCCCCTCTTCAGCCAGCGCCAGGACCTTCTCCTGAATCGTCGACCCGATCCCCGGCAGTTCGGTCGCGCGCCGCTGCCGGGCCATCGCCGTCACCGACACGGGGGCATCTCTCACCGCTTTGGCGGCGTTCCGATAGGCGACGATTCGGTGGATGATGGCGCCGTCCAGCTCATACAGGTCGCCAAGCTCGTCGAGCGCGGTCGCGATCTCGCTGTTGGTGGGGTCGGCCATCTCTAGGACGTAGGCTAATACTGCGGAGGTCGGAGCCGGCCGCCGCTGGACTCGGAGCTGCCGCCGCTGGACTCGGAGCTGCCGGCGCTGGACTCGGACCCGACACGCTATACTTTTTGAAGTAACCCGAACCTTCGAAGGAGCCCTGATGGCAGGCACCGTCTCTGAAGTGACTGATAACAACTTCCAGGCCGAAGTCATCGAGTCCGACACTCCGGTGCTCGTCGACTTCTGGGCCCCTTGGTGCGGGCCCTGCCGGATGGTTGCTCCCGTGGTCGAGGAGATCGCCAAGGAGCGCGGCGACGAGCTCAAGGTCGTCAAGCTGAACATCGACGAGAACCAGCAGACAGCGATGCAGTTCAACGTCATGTCGATTCCGACGCTGATCCTCTTCCGTCACGGCCAGCCGGCCAAGACCGTGATCGGCGCGTATCCGAAGAAGCGCCTCGAGGCTGAACTCGAGCCCGCTCTGGCGTAGACGCCGACGCGAGTAGGCGCCGACGCGGCGAGTCTTTCGGGCCGCGCGGGCGCCAGGGCGCGGCGCGAGGGCGCGGCCGCGGCCGCGGCCGC
>CAXMLR010000179.1:0-4571 GCA_964194275.1 uncultured Solirubrobacterales bacterium | reverse complement strand
GAGTTCTTCCACACCTTCAACGCGCTCTACGAGAACGGCCGGCAGCTGATTCTGACCTGCGACCGGCTCCCACGACAGCTGGTCGGCGTGGAGGAGCGCCTGCGTGAGCGCTTTGAGTCCGGGTTGGTGGCCGACATCGCTCCGCCCGACTTTGCCACGCGGCTCGCGATTCTCCGCAAGCGGGCTGCGCTCGACGCGATCGGCATCTCGGATCCCTCGGTGCTGGAGCTGATCGCCGAGCGTGTCACCGACAACGTCAGGGCCCTGGAGGGCGCACTGATCCGGATCGTCGCCCACCACTCGCTGACCAATCAGCCGATCGACGTCGCACTGGCCACAGCCGTGCTCGACGGCATCAATCCAAGCGTCGGCGTCGGCGCTCTGTCGATCGAGAAGATCCAAGCGTGTGTCGCCGCGTACTACGAGGTCACGGTCGACGAACTGCTGTCCCCGAGCCGAGCGGCACGGGTCACCTGGCCGCGGCAGATCGCCATTCACCTGGCGCGAGAACTCACCACGGCCCCCCTCCAGGCGATCGGCGCCGCTTTTGGCGGGCGCAATCACGCCACCGTTCTTCACGCGTGCAAACGCGTGTCCCAGCGGATGATGGAGACTCCCGAAACCACGAACGACATCCGCGAACTCACGGCAACTATCTCCCGCGGCAAAGCCGACCGCGACTGCTGACAGACTGGTCTGTCCTTCTGGAGCGACAACTTCCTCGCTCACTGCGCGCGAACGCGCACTTATCCACAGCTTTTATTCGCTCTATGACTTCTACCTTCCTTCTGAGGTATTCATCGTGAAGATCTCCCTCGAGCGAGATGTTTTGCTCGGACAACTCCAGACCGTCAGCCGGGTCGCGTCGACCCGCAGCGCGATCCAGGCTCTGTCCGGCATACAACTCGCGGCATCCTCGGACACATGCGAGCTCCGCGCCACCGACATGGACGTCGGCTTGCGCGTCCCCCTCGAAGCCGAGGTCGCCCGAGAGGGTGTGGTCGTGCTGCCTGCCCGCCTGCTGGTCGATGTGGTTCGATCGCTTCCCTCGTCAACCGTGTCGCTTGAGCTCCGGGGCGCCGAGCAGGACGTCGAGCTGGTCTCCGGCAAGGCGACATTCCACATCAGGACCCTCCGCACGGAGGACTTCCCCCCGTTTCCCGAGCCTGATCCCGACTCTGCGATCTCGCTCCCAGCCGGCGCCTTCGTGGCCACCGCGCTGAAGGTTGCCGGCTCTGCCTCGCGGGACGAGACCCGGCCCGTGCTCACCGGGATCCTTGTGTCAGCGTCGGATCGTGAGCTGCGAATGGTGGCCACTGACTCCTACCGGCTGAGCGTCAAGGAGACGACGCTCGAATCACCACTCTCCTCGGGCTTCGAAGTCAACGTGCCCGCACGCGCACTGCAGGAGCTCGCCCGAGTGGCGGGCCACGGGGAGGAAGAACAGCTGAGTATCAGCGTGCGCCAGAACCAGGTCCTGTTCGTGATCGGCCGCGTGATCCTCTCCTCGCGACTGATCGACGGTCAATTTCCCAATTACCGTCAGCTACTGCCGGAGAGCTTCGAGCATGAACTGCGGATCGCGGGGGCCGAACTCACCGAGGTGGTCCGGCGGATCAGTCTTCTGGCTCAGAAGAACGCGCCGTTGCGCTTGGCCTTCGCCGCCGGTGAGCTGACGGTTTCTGCTCAGACTCCGGACGTGGGTGAAGCACTTGAGTCGCTGCCGGTGGCCTTCCAGGGCGAGCCGCTCGAGATCGGATTCAACCCGGAATTCCTCCGCGCCGGCCTGGAAGCCATCGAGGAGGGGGATGTGCTGCTGAAGCTGATCAGCCCGCTGCGCCCGGGGTTGATCGAGGCGGCGGACAAGAGTCGCTTTCAGTACCTGATCATGCCCATCAGGCTGAACGTGTAGCTGCACGATGCGCGTGGTCGCCGTCAGCTTGCGCGACTTTCGCGGGTATGGCAAGGCGCAGGCTGCATTCGGCCACGGACTCACGGTCGTCTCGGGCCCCAACGGTGCCGGTAAGACGAACCTGCTCGAAGCGCTGTACTTCGGTTGTACGGGCCGATCGTGCCGGACCAACAACGAGCGAGAGTTGGTCCGCTTCGGCGCCGGCGCCACGCGAGTCGTGGTCAGCACCCTCGCCGACGACGGCGCGCATGAGCTGTCCGTCGGCTTCGCCCCCGGACAGCCAAAGCGGATGAAGGTGGACGGCGCTCCGGTGGAGCGGTTGGTGGAAGTGGCGGTGCGGCCCCTGGTCAGCGTGTTTCTGCCCGATCGACTCGAGCTGATCAAGGGCGCCCCCTCATTGCGGCGAGCTCACCTGGATCAGTTTGTGGTCGCCATGTGGCCGTCCCGGGTCGCGCCACGCCGCGCCTATGCGCAGGCGCTCGCGCAGCGGAATGCGCTGATCAGCCGGATCCGCGGAGGGTATGGATCACGAGACTCGCTGCTCAGCTGGGACCAGCAGCTCGCTCGGCATGGTGCCGAGCTGATGGCGGATCGCCGTCAAGGGGTCGCGGCGATTGCAGCATCGTTCAGCCGCGTCGCGGCGGACCTCGGCCTCGACGGTGACCCGCAGGTCGTCTACCGGCCACGCTCGCGGGCGCTCGATGCGGCCGGGCTGGCCGGCGAGCTGGCCGCCCGCACGGACAGCGATCTGGAGCGGGGCTTCACTGGCCACGGCCCACACCGCGATGACCTCTCGACCCTCCGAGAGGACAGGGAGCTGCGGGCATACGGCTCGCAGGGGCAGCAACGTCTGGGACTGCTGGCGTTGCTGCTGGCTGAGCGCGAGGCCCTGTCCGCGACGCGCGCCGCGGCTCCGCTGATGTTGCTCGATGACGTGATGAGTGAGCTCGACGGCGCTCGCCGGCTTGCGCTGGTGGACCTACTCCGCTCAGGCGGTGGACAATCGGTCATCACGACCACCGACGTGGACCACGTTCCCGGAGCCCGTGACGAAGGCGTCGCGCGGCTCGAAGTCGCGTCTGGCGCCCTGCTGACGGAGCAGCTCGCGGCATGAGTCCGTCCCGCCGCAGCCCTCGGCCGATCAGCCTCGCCCTCGACCATGCTCGCGGCGATTGGGCGCCGGCAACCGTGCTGGCACGGTTGCAGCGGATCTGGCCGCAGGTCGTGGGAGCGGCGATTGCCGCCGAGGCGAGACCAACCCGTGAGCGAGCCGGGGTTGTGACCGTCTCGTGCTCCGCTTCGGTGTGGGCGCAGGAGCTCGACCTGATGGGGCCGACGATCGTTCGGCGATTGAATGGCGTGCTCGGTGGCGATCACGTCCAACGGCTTCGCTGCGTCGCCGTTCCGGAGTCCCGGGACTGAACCCTCGCGTCAGCGGTCGATCTCGTGCACGAACAAGGTTCCGAGCCGCCGTCCACCGAGGCCGAGGGAATCCACGGCCGCGCGTACTCCTGGGAAGCGAGGATGCTCGTAGTCATCAAAGACGACGAGCGCACCTGGTCGCAGGGCCGGCCACCAGGCTTCCACCTCGGCGACCGTCTCGTCCTGCTGATGTGAGCTGTCGATATACAGCAGGTCGAAGCTGAGGCCTCGGGGGGGACCCGAGGAGCCGGCCGCCGTGATCAGCTCGACACGGCTGCTCACGTCGCGCTCGACGAGCTTCAGGTAGCGATCGATCCCGGCGTGGGCCGCCGGGTCGTAGCTCCACACCCGCCGTGAGGGACAGGCGAGTGCGAGCGATAGCGCGGTCCAGCCGGTAGCGGTCCCGAGCTCGGCCACGCGGTGGCGTCCGCGGGCCAGCGAGATCAGGATCGCGAGGTCCCGCGGCCTGGTCGCCGAGGCCAAGCTGAAGCTGTCCCGCGCGCGCCCGGCGGCGCGCCGGGCGCGCCAGTGAAACCACGCCACCCGGTGGGGGAGAGCCCGCAGCTGAAGCGCGAAACGGAGTTCGACCACGACCCGCCGCAGCGGCGATTGAGCCTGGTCGGAGACTTCGCTCACGGCGCGGCTTCGCCGGAGGATCAGGACCGCGGCGAACGCCGGTCCCAGAGACGTATCGCGCGGTGTCGTTTTTGGCACATTTGCAGGTAAATCAACGATCTGGGCAAAGGGGTTTCCGGGGGTCGCTGTGCTATTGTCATGCACATCAGCTTTTGACGCTCCGGCGCGCGGCACGCAGCGCAATCCCGGGACGTCTCGATGTCATCGGAGGATCGTTGGCTAACGACGGGGGCGCCACGCGCCCAGAGACCCAAACCAGTTACGACGCGCAGGACATCACGGTCCTCGAAGGCCTCGAGGCCGTTCGTAAGCGTCCGGGCATGTACATCGGTTCCACGGGCCCGCGCGGCCTTCATCATCTCATCTACGAGGTTGTTGACAACTCTGTTGATGAGGCTCTGGCCGGCCATTGTGAGGACGTCTCGGTCGTCATCCACCCAGACAGCCGGGTGACCGTTCGCGACAACGGTCGCGGGATCCCGGTCTCGATCATGGCCAAGGAGCAGCTGCCCGCCGTCCAGGTGGTACTGACCGTGCTCCACGCCGGCGGGAAGTTCGGCGATGGAGGCGGCTACAAGGTGTCGGGCGGCCTGCACGGCGT
>CAXMLR010000178.1:0-5063 GCA_964194275.1 uncultured Solirubrobacterales bacterium | reverse complement strand
CGGGGAGGTTCTCATGGCCACCGTCACCGCGGGAGACCTCCTGTTCGCCGGAGCCGGCCCATGCGCGGCGGTCAGACCCAAATCCGGGGGCGCCGCGACGTGCAACGAGGGGCGCCGCGGGAGGTGCTTCTCCAACCGCTCCGGCGGACGGCGATGCAGCGAGGGGTCGCCTTACGCCGAAGCGAGCTCGGGCGCAAACGAGCATCATGAGGCTCCGACGACACACACGAACTGCGACGGGAAGAGGAAGCGATTATCTCGCACCTGCTTCGTCGCCTCTCCGGCCACCTGCCCGGCGTGCTGCGTTGGAACCCACCGACCCGGAGCAGCAGTGATGCCGCCGGTCGCTTAGTCCCCGTCGTGACCGCCGTGCGTGATTGCGTCAGCACGGCGACCATCGCCTGGGACTTCTGCATCGAATCGACCGTAAGCGGCGACCGTGCAAGCGACGAGGCGCGGTTTCGGCGAGGACCAGGCGGCAACTGAGCGAACATCCGGAGCCCCGCGTTGCTGCGGGCGCACCACGGCGCCCTTTCCACGAACGCACGTGCGTCGGGCGAGTGATGCTAACGGTTCGCGATAGCCGTCTGAGGGCGCGCTCGGCGCTGCTGTAAGAACGCCAGCAGCTTGGCTGATTCCTTGCTATGGCGACTATGTGAGACGCGCTCGGCGAACTTCTGCAGGACTCCCCCACCAAGAGCGCCAAGTGCCAGACCTCCGAACAGCACCACCGCGTCGATGCTCTCGCGGCTCTTGCCTGTCCACTAGTCGTCTTCGAGATTCAGCCAGAGGGCGAACTCATCGAGAGTCAGAGCGGCCGCAGTGCCGTAGGTCAACGACGTGATGCGCGACGCGCGAGGTGAAGGATGACGCTGAGTGCCGACCTGCAAAACCCACAAATATCCAACGATGAGATTGCCGACAATCCCGAAGGTCATGTGGTGAACATGCGTGCCTCCGTCACCACCGACGTTATGAAACGGTCCTTTGCCCGCCTTGATCGAGTGCGTTATCGCTCGCGTGATCGCGAACGTGGTGAAGAACGCTCCCGTGCTGAGAACTGTCGTTCACGGCGATGCTCACCGAAGTGATCACGATACGCGTGCCGAACATGATCAACACGAGAGAGTCTGCTGCCGGGGAAACGCATCAGGCGTGATTGTGCCTGAGCCATCACAGTGGTGGGCCAGTGCGTCCCGACCCTCGATCCTGCCGATCTCGCGGCCGAGCAGAAGGCCCAAAGCGTGGCGGACCAACACCTTAGCCACGCCAGCCAGCCATCGCGGCGGGGCTGCCGACGGTCGCCCGGCCGCAGGACGAAGGGCAGTTCGCCTTGAGCGAAGAAGGGTGCTTGGGGTAGCCCTTGGCCGCGTGGTTGCTGGGTGTAGCAGTGGGCACCCTGGGGTCAGGAGGTGCGCCAGGGGCGACCATCGCCCGCGGCGACCGGGCTGCACCACTGACACACCCTCACGAGCTCGAGCCCTGGCTGGGGCACCATCGCAGGGCGATGTGGTGTACGTGCGGTGTACCTACCTACGCGCGATGCTCAGCACGCGGGACGAGCTGGGCGGCAGCGCCGCCGCCGAAACCTAGCCCGGATCCGGCCCACACGCACCTCAGCCGGGTCGGCCGGCCGCGTGGACGACAGCCGCGGCACGCCGGCCGCGGACGGTCAGCTCCGCGGCCGGCCCATATGTACTCGTGCAGCCGCTGCACAGCGGCAATTGCCAGTCGAGACGGGGGCCTGACGGGTTTGTGACTACTTCACTTGCTCAGAAGTTCTGACTATCTGAGCAAGCGTCGCAGTGCTGTCTTGTTGCCGGCACTCCGCCTCGGTCAGAGTCCTGAACGACCGCGCGTTCAGGTTCGCGTGCCGTGCCGAGCGCTTGTGGATCGACGAGCCGCTTCTCGGTTACGACGACGGCACAAGGCAGCTTCGGTGCGGCTACTCCAATGCACTTCGACATCGCCGCCCCCGTTCCGCTGGTCTATCCGCCACTTGCGCGGGTGGCCGCGTGATACAAACCGGGTGCGAACCGAGAGGGAGAGGCTGGATGCGGCTCAGGGTGTCGATCGGAATGGCTGTTTTGATTGCGGCGATGTTGGTCGCCGGTGCCGGCGCGCACGTCGAGCGGTCTTCGTACTGGCCGCTTCCGGGGGCGGACTGCTCGATCCACCCGTGCGCCGGAGGTCGCGTCCCGGACGCCCGGTCGCTGGCGTCAGCACTGGCCGGAAGCCGCGGCAGCACCACACGCGTCGTGTGCCAGCCGGGTTCGCTGAAGCGGCTGTCGGCTTCGATCGGGCGCGCCCGCCGCTTCGGCTACTTCGTCCGTCCGACCGATCATCGCTGGCTGGGCGGTCGCGCGGCCGCTCGCCTCCTGTCGCTCAACCGCCATTTGTTCGCGCGCTGCCGGTATCGCGAGATTCAGCCTGCGGTTACGGCCTCGCAGAACAACGACCGGGTGGTGATCATGCCGGGCGTGTACACCGAGCCAACCTCTAGGGCGGCTCGGTCCATCGATCCGCGCTGTGCCAGGTACCGGACCAAGAACGATCAGGGCACGGGCGCAGTGTCCTACGCCTATCAGTTCTACTGCCCGAACGACCAAAACCTGGTCGCGGTGCTGGGGCGCGCCGTGGGCTCAGGAATTGATCCACAGCCCGCCCGGGAGGATCGCCACGGGATCCCCAACCTCGGGCGGTGCATCCGCTGCAACCTCCAGATCGAGGGATCCGGCGTGAGCGCAGACGACGTGGTGATCGACGCCGGGCGCGTCGCCTCGGGCAACGCGGCACCCCTTGGGGCGGTGAAGGACGTCGGCGTCCGCGCGGACCGCGCGGACGGGTTCGTGTTGCGCAACGTCCTCGTGCGCCACGCGAAAGAGCACGACATCTACCTGCTCGAGTCCAACGGCTACCTACTCGACCGTTTCAAGACGTTCTACGCCGGCGAATACGGCGTGCTCACGTTCGTCGAGGATCACGGTCGAATGCAGAACTGCGAGGCCGCCGGCAACGGCGACTCCGGCTTGTACCCCGGCGCCGGCGCCAAAACCAGCGCCGGCCGGGACACGCGGTTCTACCCCACCTTCCGCTACAGCCAGGAGGTCCGCTGGTGCGACTCGCACCACAACAGCAGCGGTTACTCCGGTACCGACGGCAACGCCACGCTGGTCGACCACAACGACTTTTACGGCAACGCCCTCGGCTTCACCACCGACGTGTTCACCGCGCCGGGTCATCCCGGGTTCCCCCAGCAGGGCGATCTGGTCGAATACAACAACTTCTACTCCAACAACTTCAACCCGTACGCGGCGAACTCCGACGTCGAGCCGTCGGTGCCGGTGCCGGTGGGGACGGGGCTATGGATCGCCGGCGGCAACGATAACGTGGTCCGCTACAACCATTTCTACGACAACTGGCGCCGGGGCACCATGTTGTTCGCAGCGCCCAATGCTGCCATATGCGGGCCATCGCCTGTGGGACGGAAGCTGACAGGCTGCGACCCGGCCAAGATCTCCACCTCCTACAACGACCGCTTCTACGGCAACGTCATGGGGGTGTCGCCGGCCGGCGCGAAGGCCGCCAATGGAACCGACTTCTGGTGGGACTCCTTTCCGTTGAACACCGGCAACTGCTGGTACGGAAATCAAGCGGCACCGGGATCAAATGTCACCACTTCGCCCTCTTTCCTTCCCGACTGCGCCCATGGCACGAATCCGTCGCTGAGCCTAGGAACCGGCGGCGCAAACGAAGCTGAGTTGCTCGCATGTCTGGCCACGTTCACCGGTGCCGGATATGCCCACGGAGGCGCATGCTCGTGGTTCGACACCCCCGCCAAGCCCAGCGGCTCGGCCGCGCGCGGGGGTGCGCGCGCTCGGTCCGCGGCGATGACGCCGGCGGTGCGGCGGACGATGTGCACGCTGTTCGCCCGGCTCCCCTCACGTGTCTGTCTCGGTGCATCGCCGAGACAGACACGGTGAGCGACCGCGGAGGCAGGGCGGCTTTTCTTCGGCTCGCGGCTCGCAGCCGCCGCTGCTGCTGCAGGGCCTGGTTGGCTTGTGTTCTCATCGCGGCGCTGGGGATCGCCGGATGTGGAAGCGACTCGAGTGCTGGTGGGGGTGCCGCAACTGTGCGCAGTGCAAGCACCACCACCGCGGCCGCACAGAATCCCGCCGCTGAGGCGGCGAGCGTGCGGGTGGCCGACTGCCGCCTGTGGCAGGTGCTGGATGAGCCGGCGCGCCAGCGGCTTCTGAGCGCCATGCACCAATTCTTCGCAGGCTCGGTTGACTACCGGAACGGCCGCGGGGGGGCGCTGAGTCCCCGGCGTGCCAGCAGCCTGTTCAACATCTATTGCCGCCTGCCGTTTGCGCGCGCATTCAAGCTGTACAAGCTCTACGGACGGGCTGCGGCGTTCACGCCGCCCGGCGCCTGAAACTTGGAGCGAGCTGCCGTTCCCACGTCGAGCTGCAGGTCACCCGGATCCGGTCGCTCGACGGTGAGGGTAATCGTGATTCGGTCCATGCCACCTCGACGCTCGCCGAGCCGCAGATCGCCTCACAGCGCGTCGATTCGAACCCGTCGAAGCCGATCCGGATTGCACGACGTGGCCTGCCCCCACGGCCACACACAACGCCTCGCCATCGGACGCGCACTCTTCCTGCAGCTAACCAAGACCTGCTCTTGCCCTACGACGGGTATCTCGACGGCAGGACCTGGAACTGCTCAGCGCGAAAATCGAGCATCCAGCGGGGGATCGCTTCGTGTTTCCGCCAGCGCTCAAGGCGCGCGAGCGCATCGGCGGCGACGGTGCATTCCTCCCAAGGAAACCTGCACCCCGCTTGAGCACCATCTCGATCTCGGTGTTCACCCCCGCGTACACCCCGCGCCGAACTTTGATTCGAGTAGCTACGCAGACGAACGAAAACTTGCATAGTTAGCAGGGAGTTTTCCCAAGCCGACGCCCGGAATCGAACCGGGGACCCCTTCATTACGAGTGACCTCACCCCACCGAACGGGTGAGAAGCCGCTCATAGCCCGAAGGTCGCGGGTTCGAATCCCGC
>CAXMLR010000177.1:0-11896 GCA_964194275.1 uncultured Solirubrobacterales bacterium | reverse complement strand
GTGCCGGTCGTGCCGGTCGTCCCGGTCGTCCCGGTGGTCCCGGTCGTCCCTGTGGTCCCGGTCGTCCCGGTCGTCCCGGTCGTCACCCCGATCGCGCAGTTCGGGACCGTCACGATGTTGGAATCAAGCGTCACGGCACCGACGCGCGCCAACGCTCTCCCCTGGAGAGTTGCGTCGGTAGTCAAAGTGATCGACTCCGCCGCGAGGATGTTGCCGACAAAGCGCGTGCCTGTGCCGAGCGTCGCGGAGCTTCCCACCTGAAAAAAGACGTTGCACGGCGAAGCGCCGTTTATCAAAACCACGCTGCTCGCAGACGCGGTGGTCAGCGTGGAGCCGATCTGGAAGATAAACACCGCGTTGGGATCACCCTGAGCGTCAAGCGTCAACGTTCCCGTCAGCCCCACCGAACTGGCGTACCTATAGACCCCCGGAGTAAGGGTCAACCCACCAATATCGGCAGGCACCGTCACCACGGGAGCGGTCGGAGAGCGGCTCGCGGCATCGTTATACGCCTTGGTGAGGTCGATCTGCGCCTGCAACGCGACAGCATCCGCCGCATGAATCGTCCCGTTGACCGTTCCCGGCCCACCCGGCCCAAACCCCGTAACCGAAGTTCCCGGGCTCACACCGAGATCACCGTTGATCACCGACGGTCCCGTGTTCGTAACCGTAGAGCCCCCCAACACCCCAAACGGTGCGGCCGTGCGCAAATTCACAGGCGCCGGTCCCCCGGCAGCCCCTGCGTTACCCACAAGCAGCGCCAGCACCACCAGCCCGCCAGCGAGTAACAGCCCCGCTCGCGTCCAATTACTACCCGACCCCGCTGGGACAACCCGCGACCCACTGACAGAATAAAAAGCCATCCGTGAACCTCAATCCCGATCTGAGAACAGCCGGCCCTGTGCGTGTGTAAAAAAGGTAGAGCTCATAGTGGCTAAAGTCAAGGTAAAACCAAAGCCATAGTCAAATGTTGTGGACCCATAGCCAAGTGTTATGGATCCGGCAATGAAGAATGAACAGGCGCGACCCTCTCGTCTCTCAGTCCGTCGTCGTGGTTGTGCGTGTGGCCTTGATTCCGGCCTTGACCTTCACGCGGTCGAGGAGGTCGGCGAGGAGCTCGTGGCCGTTGAAGCGTCGCCAGCGTGCCCGGGCTGACTCGAGCTGCTTGTAGGCCATCGCGAGTGCGGCGGTCTTTGAGCCGGCTCCCTTGGTGACCCGCGTGCGTAGACGCACCCTCGTGCAACCCGCTCGACGCAAAGCAACCCAGGGTCGCGGCCTGGCAAAGGCAACAAGAATAGTGGGCTTTGATTTGGCGCTCGCGCCGGCCGCGGCGGTGCCGCCACACAGGGAGAATCGAACAACAAATTGGTTGGCGGGCCACAGTGTGAGGCTTGCCCGGACGACGATCTCGTCCGGGGGCGGCCGGCGTCGGAATCATTGACACGCCTTCACGAGTCGAGTCTGAGACATGCCCTGTTAGGGTCCCCGGGGTGCGATCCGTGCCGGTCTGTGACGAGCGCGCGAGAAGCGGCGGTAGGCGCCCCGCCGCGGCGCAATCCGGATGCTGTTTCCGGTTGCCAGCTAGGTCGACTTAGATGAGAGCGACACGCGGACGGTTGGTGTGGGTCGCGCGCCGTTCCGAAGGATTGGATTGGGACGGCTTAGCCGTGGCGGCCGTCGTGGCAGGAATGATCATCCGGGTAGTCGTGGTGTTTGTCCTGCATCCTCCCCACGAATACTTGTACTCCGACATGGGAGGCTATGTCGGGCGCGCGATGCAGGTCGTGTTTGGTGGCGGGCACGGGTCGCGCGTCCTCGCCCTCTATCCGCCGGGGACCCACTTGTTGCTGGCTACGCCGTTCGCTCTGTTTGGTGGCGGGGACACCGGGCTGCGATGGGCGGACGCGATGTGGCTCGGGTTTTCGCTTCTTGGGCTGCTGTTTGTTTGGCGACTCGTACGCCTGTTGCTTGATCCTCCGGCGGCCGCGGTCACGACCGTTCTGTGCGCGGTGTATCCGCTCTTCATCCTCTACGCGGGCTTCTTCACGTCGGAGACTCCAAGCGTCGCGCTGCTCTGTGGCGCGCTGTGGCTCGGCTATCTGGCCGTTCGCTCGCGTCCGGAGGTTGCCCTCCTGCTCGGAACGATGGGAGGCGTGCTCGGCGGGATCTTGGTAGCGGTCCGCCCCCAGTTCCTCCTCAATCTGGCTCTCATTGTGGTTCCACTCGTTCGAGACTTTCGTACGAAGTGGCGCCCGGCGGTTGGCTTCGGTTTGGGCCTGGCTGCGGTGCTGGCCGTCGTCATTGGCGTGAACTCAGGCAATACCGGTCACCTAACGGGGCTCAGTGAGAACAGCGGCGTCCAGTTCTACCAAGCCCATTGCGACGTTCACGAAGTCTTCACCGGCCGGGCGCCCGGGCCGAACTTCAACTTCGGCAACCCCGTGGCGTTCAGCTTGCAGCGAGGCCACAACACGTACTTTCCTGATCATCCCGCGTGGGAGCAAGGCTTCTTCTACTCCCAAGGCATCAAGTGCATCGGGCACGATCCGATTGGACACGTCGCCGTGCTGGCTCGCGAGCTCCTCGATCTGACCGCAACGAGCATCCCGTGGCCGCTCAGCGATGACATCGCGCTGTCCCGGATCGGGGACATCACAAACGTCCTCTACTGTGCGGCACTGCTGATAGCCCTCGTGCTCTTTGCGCGCTGGCGAACCATCGACGAACAGACTCGGGCCGGAGCGGCGACACTGCTGACGCAGCTTGCGATGATCATCCCCGTCACGCTGATTTTCGGATCGGAGCCACGCTACCGAATCCCCTACGACGCGTTCGGCCTCGCCATCATCGCCTGGCTACTCACCCGCCGTGCCGCGGCAGCTACACCTCGACGACCAGCTGGCCACGCGGACCTAGAAGCACCGGCGGCCATAAATCCACGCTGACGAGCATCCCAAAGCAAGCAGCGTCCGGCGCTGCAAAGCTGGCCTGGTTTCCTCCCGCCGCCACCTCGAACCGGGCATGCGATCTTCCCACACCCGACCTTCGGTCTTGACAAATCGCTACGGTCTCGTATATTTCGTATCCGAAGCACCGAGCCCGGGCTGCCGGTCATCGCCCGAACCGATCGCGAGGAGTACATGCCGCCGAACACGATCAACCACGTGAGCGTGCCAGCCGTTGATATCGAGGAGTCGGTCGAGTTCTACATCGCGCTGTTCGGCCGGGAGAGCTGTGAGCGGATCCCGACGCCGGACTTCGGCGTGCCGGTCCCGGTGCAGTGGCTGCGGATCGGTGACCGTGAGATCCATCTGTTCGTGCTGCCGATCCCGATCGCCGCGCGCTACTACCACTTCGGCGTCAGCGCTACGGACGTCGAGCAGTTCATGCGCATCTACCGCTTCGCCAAGGAGCGAGATATCCTCGACAGGGTCACGTATGGCGGTCCGGTGTTCGAGATGCCCGGGGGCTGCGCGCAGTTGTACGTGATCGATCCGGCGGGCAATCTCGTGGAGATCGACTGGGTCGAGGCTTCGGACATCGACCGCGACGTCGTCGTCGAGATGCAGCGGATCGCCGACCGCGCGCCGCAGTCGCAGGAGAGCCTGCGCTCCTCGCTGTTTCTGGAGAAGCTCGCCGGTCGCGGGTGGCGGCCGTCCGGAGCGCTCCCCTCGCTGCCGGGCGCCGAGGCCCCGCGATGAGTGCCGATCCCGTTGTTCAGCGCGGCCTCACCGGCCTCGTGGACCCAGAGGCTGTCCACCCGCTCGCCGAGCGGATCGCAGCCGATGTGATCGAGCGCCTGCTGGCGGTGCCCGATCTATCGGCCACGGTTTCCGACGTTCTGGATGTGTTGGGTATCGCCGGCGTGGTCGGTGCCAGCGTGTTGCGCCCGACGCTTCCCGAGGCGAGGGTCGTTGGCACCGCGGTCACCGTCCGTAAGGTCCCGCGCCGCGAGCCGCCGTCGCTCGCGGTGCTTGGCGATCGGCCCGACATGGGCGAGATCGAGGGAGCCAACCAGGCCGGCCCGGGCGACGTGATCGTGATCGAGGGCCAGCCCGAGATCTCGGCGATGGGCGGTCTGATGGCGACGATGGCCGGGCGCCAGGGTGCAGTCGGCGCGATTGTCGACGGTGGTGTGCGCGACATCGCTCATGCCCGCTCGATCGCGTTTCCGCTGTGGTCGACGCACGTGACGCCCGTGACCGGGAAATGGCGCAGCGAGGTCGTGGAGATCGGTGGCCCCGTCACGATCGGAGGTGTCGCAGTGCAAGCGGGCGACCTCGTGATCGCCGACGAGACCGGCGTCGCGTTCGTCCCGGCGCAGCTGGCGCACGACCTGGTCGAGCGCGTCGAGGAGATCGGTCGTGTCGAGGCCGGCTATCGAGCGGCACTCGCAGGCGACGCGCCGCTGGCCGATCTGATCCGGGCCTCGCGGCCACAGAGGGAGGACTGAGCCGTGGCCAGGATCCTGATCACCGGAGCGACGGGCACGGTTGGGCATGCGATCGCCGCGCGCCTGAGCGCCGAGGGGCATCAGGTCCGCGCCCTCACGCGCGACCCCGTCCGCGCCCGCGATCTGCTACCCGCGGGGGTCGAGGCGGTCGCGGGCGACGTCTGCGATGCGCCATCGGTACGGGCCGCGATCGAGGGTTGCTCGGTGGTGTATCACGCTGCGGGCCTTCCGGAGCAGTGGCGACGGGACCCGGCCGACTTCGAGCGGGTCAACGTGGACGGCACGCGCAACCTCGTGGACGCCGCACTTGCGCATGGCTGCGAGCGGTTCGTCTACACGAGCACCATCGACATCTTCGCTTGGACGCCCGGTGAGCCCTTTGACGAATCGGTGATCGACCCCGACCCGCGGCCGACGCACTACGAGCGCTCCAAGCAGCAGGCCGACCGGATCGTCACCGAGGCGCTCGAGCGCGGGCTGGACGCGGTGTTCCTGCACCCCTCCGGCGTTTACGGGCCGGCGCCGGTGCTGGCCGCCGGGCTCAACGATCTCCTTGCGCGGCTCGCGCTGCGCAAGGTCCCGATGCTGCTGCCCGGCGGCATGCCAGTCGTCTGTGCCGCCGATGTCGCCGAGGGGCACCTGCTCGCAGCTGCGCTCGCCTCCGTCGGCGAGCGCTTCATCCTTTCCGAGGAGTCCCACTCGCTGGTCGAGATCGCCCGCACCGTTGCACGCCATGCCGACCGCGCGAAGGTGCCGCCCGTGATGCCGATCGCGGTGGCGCGCGCCGTGTCAGCGATCGGTGAGCGCGTCGCCCGCGTCACGCGGAAGGCACCGTTGATTCCCCGCGGGGCGCTGCACTTCCTCGAATCCGACGCGCGCCCGGTTGCCGCCCGGGCATCGGAACGGCTGGGCTGGACGGCGACCGGCTTCGACGAGGGCGTCGGTGTCACATTGAGTCACTTCCGCGACAGCGGCTGGATCGGCGCGTGAGCAGCACTGCCGCCCACGAGGCCGGCCGGCTGATCGCGACCTCAGCGACGGTGGGCGACTGGGGTGGCTTGCAGCAGGCGCAGGTCGCGGGAATCGCACGGCCGAGGACCGAGACCGAGCTGCAGGAGCTGGTCCGCCACGCAGCCGTTCATCGGCTGCCCTTGTCGCTGCGCGGGTGTGGTCATAGCGCGGGCGGCCAGTCCTTCGCTGAGGGCGCGGTGATGGTCGACACCCGCGGGCTGAATCGCGTGCTGGCCTTCGATCCCGGCGCCCGCTCGATTCGCCTCCAGGCAGGCGCAACGTGGGCCACGGTGACCGCCGCCTGCGAGCCGCACGGGCTTGGACCCGCCACCAAGCAGGAGTTCGATAGCTTCACGATCGGCGGCTCGCTGGCCGCCAATGCGCACGGCAAGTCGATCGATCACGGCCCGCTGATCTCAAGCGTGCGCTCGCTGCGGCTGCTGACCGCCCGCGGCGAGATCGTCCGCGCCTCGCGGGAGGAGAACGCCGAGCTCTTCGCCGCGGCGGTCGGCGGCTACGGCTTGCTCGGCGTGATCGTCGACGCCACCCTGGACCTGGTCGATGACCGGCCGGTGCGCAACAGCGAGCGCTTCAGCGGCGAGGTCGAGCCCCTACTGGATCGCTACCTCGCGCGGGTCCGAGACACCCGTCGGACCCCACTGTGCTCCGGCTTTTTGGATCGGGACCTGCGTCGTGGCTTCTACGTCGCATACACCTACGAGGAAGAGGTCGGTGCTCGCGACCTCGGCGAGCTTGAGCGACACGAGCCACCGCCGGCGCTGTTCAACCGCTTCGTCGCGCTCCAGCGTCGCTCTGCGCTCGTACGCGGCCAGTCACTGCGGGTGCTCTCGACGGCAACGCGCCGGCCCGAGCTCACGCTTCGCAGCCGCCGGCTTCTGCTCTGGGACGCCCCGCCCTCCGGCCTGCGCGGCACCGTTCTGCAGAAGTACATCGTCCCTGTCGAGCGCTTTCAGGCGTTCGCGGAACGGGCCCGCACGCTGATCGCCCGCGAAGGCCGCGCGCTGCCACTGCTGACGCCGCACTTCCGCTTCATACCCGGCGGCGACGAGGCGCTGCTGGCGCTGGCCGAGCACGACTCGGTCTGCCTCATCCTCAGCCACCTGGCCCGGCCGAACGATCGGAGTTGGCGAACGACCTTTGCGTGCGCGACCTGCGAGTTGCTGGAAGCCTGCCTGGAGCAGGGCGGGCGCCACTACCTGACATTCGATGTCACGGCATCGCGTGAGCAGCTCGTTCGCGCCTACCCGCGCTGGCCGGCGTTCGTCGCCCTCAAGCAGCGCATCGACCCGGACCGGCTGTTCAAGAGCTCCTTCTATGAGCGCTACGAAGGACGGGCATGACGACTGCGCAGCGCAGCACGACTCCCCCCCGGACCGCCCGGCCCGTTTGGCGCAACTGGACCGGGGACCGGGCATGCCGTCCGCTCGCTGTTCTACGTCCCCAGACGGCTGACGAGGTCGCCAGCGCCGTCGCTCTCGCAGCCGGAGAGGGCAGGCGCCTGCGGGCCATCGGCAGCGGGCACTCTTACAGCGACATCGCCCACGGCGATGATTACCTGCTGTCGGTCGACGCGCTCGATGGACTGCTTGACCTCGACCCCGCGGCCGGCCTGGTTCGCGTCGGGGCCGGACTGACGCTCCGCTCGCTTCACGAGACGCTCGACGCCCACGGGCTCGCGCTGCCGAGCCTCGGTGAGATCGACAAACAGACGATCGCGGGCGCGATCGCCACCGACACTCACGGCAGCGGCATCCGCTTCGGCAGCTTGAGCTCGCAGGTAGCCGCAATGCAGCTCGTCATCGCCGATGGCTCGACGCTCGAACTCGACGACAGCGACCTTGAGACGCTGCGGGCCGCGCAGGTCGCGCTCGGCACGCTCGGCATCGTCACTGCGGTGAGCTTGCGCTGCGTTGAGGCGTTCACGCTGCATCAGTCCGAGTACGGGGTGCGCCTCGACACCGTGCTCGAGCGGCTCGACGATCTCGTCACTGCACACGACCACCTCAGCCTCTTCGTTTTGCCGTTCGCCCGCCGAGCGATCGTCGTCGAGCGCAATCGCACGGTCGCAGTGCCGGCGCCGCGCTCGGGTCGGTCGGAGTGGGTGCGCGAGGAGCTGCTCCAGAACCGGCTCTTCGACGTGGCCGGCCGGATCACCGGACGCTTCCCTTCGATCGCGGTGCCGCTGACACGCGCACTCGCCGCGCTCGCACCGTCGACGAGGACTCTCGACCGCTCGCACCGGGTCTTCACGAGCGAGATCCGCTTTTCCGTGATCTCCGCCGAGTGGGCGCTGCCGCGCGAGGCGGCGGCCGACGCGATCGACGCCATGACCGCGCTGTTCGCACGCGAGCGCTATCCGATCGCGCTGCCGTTCCTGTGCCGCTTCGGCGCGCCGAGCGACGCGTTTCTGTCCCCGGCCTACGGGCGCGAGACCTGCTATCTCGAGGTGATCGCCCACGCGAGCGCGCCGGCCGAGCCGATGCTGCACGCCTCCGAGGAGCTGCTCGACAGCTTCGCCGGTCGCCCGCATTGGGCGAAGCGGTTCAGCGCCCAGGCACCCGGCCTGGCCCACCGCTATCCGGCGTGGGAGCGCTTCATGGCCGTCCGCGACCGTCTCGATCCCGGCGGGCGCTTCGCCAACCGCTGGACAGAGCGGACGCTCGGCCTGCGGGCGCCCGCTGACCCCTGACGACGAGAGGAACCTCATGGCCAACGCCAGTCCTGCCCCATCTGTTCCCGCATGGATCCCGACGATGTTCCGCCTCGCCGGCGTCGCGAACTGGCTGATCGCCGGACCCTCGATGATCGCCCCGCGGCGCAGCGCGAAGCTGTTTGGCGCCCCAGAACCCAAACCTCCGTTCCCGACGCAGGCGTGGTCGGGGATGGCAGTGATGTTCGGCTTCATGTTCCGCGAGATCGCAGCCGACCCGATCCACAAGCGCGCGATGATCCGCTACGGCTGGGCCGAGAAGCTCGTGTCGGCGAGCGCAATCACGATCGGCTACCGAGCCGGAGACGCACCTCGCTCTGCGCTCGCGTTGCTGACGGTCGCCGACTGGGCAATGATCCTGCCGTTCGCATACGCCAAGCGGTGCCTCGACGAGATCGCCGAGTTACAAGCGGACGCATGACCGCGGTGCCGACGGTCCCACGCGAGCTGGTCGTGTTCGGCGCGACCGGAGCAACAGGACGCCAGCTCGTCGAGCAGGCGCTCGCGCTCGGCCACCACGTGCGCGGGTTCGCGCGCGACCCCGCCCGGATCGGTATCGCCCACGACCGGCTCGAACTCGTTCGCGGTGACATCTACGACCAGAGGGCCGTCGACGACGCCGTCAGCAGCCGCGATGCCGTGATCGGCGCGCTCGGCATACGCCGCAGGGCGCCGAAGACGCTGGTCGCCGACGGCACCGAGCGCATTCTCGAGGCGATGGGCCGGCACGGCGTCCGCCGCTACCTCGGCCTGAGCGCGTTCGGGGCGCAGGAGACCCGCGACGGCAGCCTCTACGTGCGCGTCAGCTGGGCTCTGCTGCGCCCGAACCTCCTGGACAAGGAACGCCACGAGCGCCTCTTGCAAGCGAGCGACATCGACTGGACGCTCGTCCGACCCTCGCGGCTCACGAACGGCCCCGCAACCGGTCGCTTCCGTGTCGGCACCGACCTCACGATGGCGCTGACGTCAGCCGTCTCCCGGGCCGACGTGGCGGGCTTCATGCTCCAGCAGCTCGACGACGACACCTGGAACCGCAAGGCACCGGCGATCGTTGCGACACGCTGACGAGCTTCACCCGGAAGCCGAGGCGGAGCTTTGGGCCGGCGCCGGCAAGCCAGCCAGCGCCTCGAGGACCAGCCGCGTGGCGCGAGCGTCGAGCGGCGCAAGGGCTTCGTCGATCACCCGGCAATAAAACTCCGTCTCGCGCGAGAACAACCGCCGGCCTTTCGCGGTCAACTCGAGCATCGTCGCTCGCCGGTCGGTGTCATGCGGGCGGCGCCTGACATAACCGTCCCGCTCGAGGCGGTCGGCTAGGCCCGTCATCGTGGAAGGCGAGATCCCGAGTCCCTGGGCGACCGTCACCGTCGGACTCGGCCCCGCGAGGCCGAGCGCCTGCACCACTCGCCGCGCTCGCAGATCAAGCTCCATCGCGGCGCGTCCCGCGCTCGCAGCGTCCATGAAATGCAGCAACCGCATGAGCGCGACCGCCTCGCGCTCGGACGCCGCCGCAGCGGCTGAACCCAACCCCGCAGACTTGTCGGCGAAGGCCATACCCAGAAGTATTGCGAATCCGAAGGATCGTGACTGCCCGGGTGAGAGCGCACAGCTGGCGTACGCGCTCACAGTCCGTGATGAGGCCATTCCACGGTGCGTTGTCCGGCCTTAAACGCGCTGGCGCCGAGGGTGTGACTATCTCGTCGCATGAACATCGAGATGACCATCTCGGCCTCGATACGCAGGCGCTCTTCGAGCGTCCGCCCGACGCCTCGCAGCACGGTTTCCTTGTCAGAGCGGATCGCGCCTTGAGGCAGAGCGGCAATGGCGTGGGCAAGCTCCTGAGCCCGACGCAGCGCCCCTCCCGCCGGAACGATCTCGTTGACCAAGCCGATCCGCTCTGCCTCCTGGACATCGATGCGGCGCCCGGTGATGATCAGCTCCATCGCCTTGGCGAAGCCCACAACCAGTGGCAGCCGCGCGGTCAGGCCATCACCTCCGACGATGTTCCAGCGGCGCTCGAGTGCCCCGAACTCGGCGTTCTCGGCCGCGATCCGGATGTCGGCCAGCAGTGCCGTCTCGAGCCCGGCCGCGAATGCGTGGCCGTTGATCGCGGCGATGATCGGCTTGAAGATGTCAACTCGCCGCGTGTAGCCGCAGGCGCCTGGCAGCGTGTACAGCTCCCGGCGGTAGCGGTCATAGTCGCCAAGCTCTGAGAGCTCCGCGGCGTCCTGTAGATCCCAGCCGGCGCAGAATGTCGTCTCGCCCGCACCGGTGATCACGAGCACGAACGCGCTGTCATCGTCACGAAAGCGCTGCCACGCATCATGGAGCTCGGCATTCATGTCGCGGCTGATGGCATTGTGCTGGTCAGGGCGGTTGTAGGTCAGCGTCACCACATGCTCATGCTGCTCATAGCGCACAGTCCTGTAGTCCATTGACGATCCTCCTGTCGTGCTTCGCGCAGCAGCCCCGCGCCGATCGCTAGATCCGCCGGTCAGACCCGCCCGATGGGGCTCGCGCCGGTGGCGGTTTGGATATCTTGCCTGACTGCGCACGGCCATGCACCGTGTCGTTCGTGTTGGTGCCCTGGTCCGCGATACGAAGGTCAATCGAAGCCAGGTCGGCTGCCTTGCCCCAGCGCCCCGAGCAGGTGGTGGCAGAACCCGAGCAGGCGTGGCCGGTAGCGGTCCATTGGCACTTCGGACGCAGCATGATCACCGCGCCGGACATGGGCGACCAATCGCTCATCGGATTGAAATCTGAGCAGGGGCAGGCCCCTCCATCGGCTGCCGGCGGAGCGGTCCCGGGCTGAAGGCTCCAGCGAGCTCGGCCTAGTGATCCGCTCTACCACGTCGCTCGGCCTACCTCGGCACACAGACCCCCTGGGCGCCAGGTAATGCGGACCTCGAGCATCGCCCCGCGCGTGTCACATTCGTGTGGGGTGTCTCGCGCGGCGAGCGCGACCGATTGGTGTTCCGCCATCGACGCGGAGGCGGTAACCGCTTCCGCGTACGGTCTCCAGGCTGGTCAGCTTGAACGGCTCGTCGATCTTCTTGCGCAGACTGCGGATGAAGACGTCAACGACGTTGGAGCGATTGTCGTAGGCGGCGTCCCATCCCTGGTCGAGCAGGGCAACGCGACTCAGGACCCTTCCTGGGCGGCGCATGAAGATCTCCAAGACCGTGAATTGCTTCGACGTGAGCTGGATCTCCTGGGCATCGCGCCAAACCTGGCGAGTAGGCTGCGCCATGCGCAGCGTTCCGACGGTGAGCTCGGGCAGCCACTCGGCGGGACCGCGGCGCGAGAGTGCCCGCACGCGGGCGACGAGCTCGGCGAGGGAGAAGGGTTTCGTCAGGTAGTCGTCGGCTCCACCATCCAGTCCGGCAACACGGTCGGTGATGGCGTCGCGAGCGGTGAGCATCAGCACGGGAGTCCGAATCTCACGCTCGCGGAGAAGTTTGCACGTTTCGAAGCCGTCGATGCCTGGGAGCATCACGTCGAGCAGGATGACGTCGTAGTCCGTTGCCGCTGCTATCCCCAGCGCGTCCTCGCCGTTGCCTGCGACATCTGACGGCAAGCCACCTTCATCTAGGCCGCGTCGGATGAGTCCGGCGAGCTTAGCGTTGTCTTCAACGATCAGAATTCTCATGGCGACCGGTTGAGGGGACGGAGAGGTCCGCACGCGAGGCGCCTCGCGTGCGGAC
>CAXMLR010000176.1:0-2377 GCA_964194275.1 uncultured Solirubrobacterales bacterium | reverse complement strand
ATCGACGCGGCGCGGCCGGTCGTGGTGCCACGCGCCGATCAGCATCAGCCGCTCGGCGAGCCCCGGCCACCAGCGATGCGAGCTCGACGCCGCGGTTATCGCAGCCAAGCCGAGCGAGGGAAACGGAAACGTCGACGGCTCCAGCCGGCCGTCGAGGTCTTCCAGGCGCGGCGCGACGGCCGCCGCACTCGGTCGGCTCTTCAGGGCCTCGACAAGTCGCGAGATCGCGCCGGGCTCCGGCCAGGCATCGGAGTTCAGCGCCAGGAACCAATCGCCCGACGAGCGGGCGATGAGACGGTTCATCCCTCGCGCGAAGCCGAGGTTCTCAGGCGACACCTCGACCTCGGCCATGGGCACGGCGGCCCGCACGGCCTCAGCGGTGCCGTCGGTCGAGGCGTTGTCGTGCACGAGCAGCCGGATCGACCCTGGGCTCTCGGACTCGAGCAGACGCTGGAGCGCCTGGACCGTGAGGTCCCGCGTGTTGTAAGTGACGACCCCTACGTCGAGCGCACGCATCGACGGGCATCGTAGAGGGGCGCGCCGGCACCGGGTGCGGCTTGTCGGTTGTCAGAGCGTCGCTGAGGCGTTGCTTAGGCGAGAATGTCCGTCTGCGAGCGTGCTAGCTTGCAGCCAACTACGCGAACGGACGGTACCTGCGCTCCCAGGCGCGGTAGGGACGGACCAGATGACGATGGAACACACGAGCCGAGCGGCGCGATATGTGACGCTCCGGGACTACCTACGAGTTCTTCGCCACTACCGGCTTGCCATCTTGGCGATCACGCTGATCGGTGCGGGACTCGGGCTGGTCGACGCGAAGCGCCAGACCCCCGTCTACCAGGCCAGCGCCACGGTGCAGTTCCGGGACCCGACTCAGGACCTCAGCGTCGTCGGGTTCGGATCCAACGCGGTGGAGCCGCCGGCACAGCAGGCGGCCACGCAGGCCGAGACGCTGAGCCGGGCGCAAATCGTCAACACGATCAAGGCCACGATCGGAACGAAGCTGTCGACCGCCCAGCTCGGCGGGTCGCTGTCCGCCTCGGTATCACCGTCCTCCTCGCTGCTCATCGTCAGCGGCACCTCGACGAACCCCGGATTCGCCAGCCGGCTGGCGAACACCGCCGCCCAGGTGCTCGTCAACCTCGACAATCAGCACAACCGCACCCGCTTCAAGGCCTTCGCGGACGATCTGCGGGCCAGGATCAAAGCATTGCGGGCCGCTCCCGGTGGCGGTACGCTGGGCCAGCCCGGCGTACCGCTAACGACAGGCACCTCGCAGCTGGCCTTCTACTCGGAGGAGCTTGCCCGCGCGGACACCCTGAGCCAGTTCGCGGAAGGCGCGTCCGTCGCCCAGCAGGCGACCCCGCCCACGACCCCGATCTCGCCAAAGACGGTGCGCAGCACAATCCTTGGCTTCGTCCTCGGGCTGCTCGTCGCTGTCTTCTTCGCCTTCCTGCGCGACTCGATGGACCGTCGCCTCCGGGGACCTCACGAGATCGAGTCTCAGTTCCACCTGCCTGTGCTCGGCTACGTCCGCAACCAGGCGATGGGTCAGATCGCCCGGGCGGGAGGGCCGAACGGCGACGGCACTCTCGATCTGGAGGCGTTCCGGATCATCCGACGCAACCTCGAGTTCCTCGATCTCGATTCCTCGCCACGCTCGATCGTCGTCACGAGCGCACTGCCGGAGGAGGGCAAGTCCACCGTCGCCGGCTCGCTGGCGTTCGCGATTGCATCCGCGGGAAAGCTGACGCTGCTCGTCGACTGCGACCTGCGGCGGCCAACCCTGTCGGCCCGCCTCGGGGTCGAGCAGTCCCCCGGTCTCAGTGACTTCCTTGCCCGTGATGCGACGCCGGACGAGATCCTTCGAACGATCGAGTTCCACGACCCACTGAACGCGAGCTTGAACGGATCGGCGACCAGCTTGAATGGACACGGACCGACGGCGGAGACCGCCGCCGACGAGCATCCGGAGGCGACCGAACACAGCCTCGTCTTCATCCCGTCGGGCTCGCCGACGTCGCGCGCCGCCGAGCTTCTCGGATCCAAGCGCTTCAAGGAGTTCCTCGAGCAGATCTCGGCGGTCTACGACGTCGTCGTGCTCGACTCGAGCCCGCTGCTCCCCGTCGCCGACACGCTCGAGGTCGTACCGCTCGTCGAGGGTGTGATCATCTGCGCCCGCGAATACCAGACGACCCGTGACGTGGCGGCGGCGACCAAGAGTGCGCTTTCGCGTTTCCCGGACCGGCCGACCGGCCTGGTCGTAACCGGGGTCAAGCCGCACCGCGGCGATGACGACGCCTACACGTACACGTACTCGTACTCGACCTGATCTCTAGCTCCGCGGCGACTCAGATCGGCGCGCACCCCACAGGGG
>CAXMLR010000175.1:0-3090 GCA_964194275.1 uncultured Solirubrobacterales bacterium | reverse complement strand
CGCCGGAGCGGGTGCCGAATCGGCTGGCGCCGGAGCGGGTGCCGAATCGATTGGCGCCGGAGCGGGGGCGAGGTCCGCCGGCTGGCTCGGCGGAGTCGCCGGCGCAGATGCGGCGGCGGTAGCGCCCGGGCCGCCTCCCGTCTGACCCGTCTGACCCGGCTGAGCGCCGGCGGCGTTGGTCGACGCACTCCCGGACGGCGCCTGCAAGTCCCTGGCGGTGGTTGTCCGGGAAGTCGAGCTCGACGCATCCTGATGGCCCCCCGGCAGTGCACCGGCTGCCGAGCTCGTCACCAAAGCACGGCGCGCCACGGAGCTGGTCGGCTTGGTGTCCTTGACCAGGGTGATGCGGACACGCGTAGGCGAGGGCGTCCTCGCAGCGCTCCCGGAGTGGCTGCGGCGGGTGGCGACGCTGGCCGGGGTGGCCACGGGGCTGCCCGGCAGTCGAGTCCCCCAAGACCGCCCACTGGGGTGCTGGCTGAGCAGCCCGTTGATCAATCCGAGCATCCGTGAGCCCGTGCCGCGCGCGCCTGGTGGGTAGAAACCGATCTCCAGGTGCGGCCCGGTGGAGATCCCGACGATGCCATCACCGACCTGGCTGATCTGTTGGCCGGCGCGAACGTGGTCGCCCACGTGGACGAGATTGGAGCCGGCGTGGCCGTAGTAGACCTCGAGACCCTTCAACGGGCCCGAGGTGATCCGGAGAACCGGCGTGTTCGGCCCGAATCCGCTGATGCCCTCGCCGATGATCACGCCATCGCCCATCGCGTACAGCGGCGTGCCGCCCGGCGCGGAGTAGTCCACGCCCTGGTCGACGTAGCCATTGACCACGTACGCCCGCGGCAGCGGGAGCGCGACGCCGTTGGTCAGCACGTAGGTCGAGGGCTGCGAGGCCGGAGCGCTCGGCGCGATGATGGCGATCGACGTCCCGGCCGGGGTGCCGGGGGAGGCGCTCGCATCGACCCCAGAGATGGGCCGAGCGACGCCGGAGGGGCTCAAGGCGGCCTGCGGAGCGCTCGCCTCCGAGGACGGACGTGTTCCGCGACCCGCTCCGCTCGCCGCGGAAGGCGAGGGCGCGCTGTTGAGGACCGGCGAGCCGGCGCGGGCGACCGTAGGCGCCCCACTCGCCGCGCGTGCCATCTCCGCGGCCGAGGACGGCGCGGGCGTCCCGGAGCCCGCGTTGCTGGTCGTCCCGAGCAACAGCACCGGAGCCTTGAACAGGATCGCCCAGGTCCTGACATCGATCGAGCCCGTGGCCAGGATCCCGTGGCGACGCTGGAAGTCAAGCACCGCGCCGTGGGTCAGAGGGCCGAAGATCCCGTCCACGGCGACGTGCGTGATGGGCAGCACTTCGTTCAGGCGTCTCTGAACGGCCGCCACGAGGCCACCCTGGCTGCCCATTTCCAGCACGACCCGCTCGCCGTCGGCCTGGGCCGCCCCCGCGCCCGTGTTCGCGCCCGCGCCCGGCCCGACGCTGTCGGCTGCGGCGATCCCGCGGGGAAGCACCGGCCCGGCGGCCAGAGCTGCGCTGACCGCCACCGAGATGCTCTTGCGCCGCCGGCGGGCGCGACGTGCCAGTTCGCTCAGGCGGCGGCGCTGACGAGACCTTGCCAGCGAGCGCTCCCACAACTCGAGGGAGGCCAGATCTCTGGCCGTACAGGTACCTGCGGATGCCATATCCAGGCGCGCTGTGGACAACGGGGCTCCTCCCGGTTCTTGCCTCCGGGGTTAGCTGACGGGCTCGCGTGACCGATCACGCTACGCCGCGCTCTGGCGGCGATTCGCCCCAGCGGCCGTAGCCGCAGTGGATCCCCCGTACCCCGCCGAGAAGGCGGAGATTCGGCGTTATGAACTTCTAGGAGAGCATAACGCCTGTGAAGGTCCAAAGTTTCGGTGAGGTGGCGCGGATCCCCGGAGCACTATCCGTCCGACGGCTTGCGACGCTCGCCCCTGAGCATCGCGCCGACATCGTCGAGCAGCTGCGCGGCCCGGTCGGCCGAGCGCTTGGCCTCAGGTTGGGCGCGGACATCCTCGAGCCGCTCGAGCAGCGAGTCACGCGCGTCGGTGAGGATCTTCGAGAGACTGTCGTCGGTCTTGATGTAGCCGAGCTCTTCGTCACTCGGTCGTTTCCCGTCCGGCGCGCCCGCCGGTCGTGCGTCCTCCGCGACGGCGTCGCGGGCGGCCCGGGCCACGCGCTCGCGGGCCAGCTGGGCCTCGCGAAGCTCCCGCTCGAGGTCGGCCAGACGCGCCTCGAGCCCGGGATCGGACGCCGGTCGCGGCGGGGGCGCGCCGGCGCTCGTGCGGCGCGGGGGCGTGCGGATCCTACCCGCGCGCAGTTCCCGGACCCGCGCGTAGGCCGCCTGCACATCCTCGAAGCGCCGCGCCGATTCCGCTGAGCCGCGGTTGTGATCGGGGTGATGAAGCTGGACGAGCCGCCGGTAGGCCGAGCGCAACTCGGCATCGGTGGCGGACGGATTGACGCCCAGCGTCGTGTACGGATCCTGCGCCATAGCCTCAGCCTATCCAGCCCACGAGTCAAGCCGGCCCCGTGCCTTGCCCTCGGACAACGAACCCGGCGGCTGCCCGGCCCCCAAAGAACGAGGGCCCGGCAGATGCCGGGCCCTCGCCATAACCGTTGCCTTCAGGCTTACATCATGCCCGACATGTCGGGCATACCGCCGCCGCCGCCCATGCCGCCGCCAGCATCCTTGTCCGGCACCTCGGCGACGATCGCCTCGGTGGTGAGGATGTTCTTGGCGATCGAGGCTGCGTTCTGCAGCGCCGAGCGTGTGACCATCGCCGGGTCGATGATGCCCTCGGCGATCAGGTCGACGATCTCGCCGTTGGCAGCGTTGAGACCTTGACCCTTCTTGGCCTTGCGGACCTCGTTGACCACGACCGAGCCCTCGAGCCCGGCGTTCTCGGAGATCTGACGCAGCGGCTCCTCGAGCGCGCGATGGACGATCCTCGCGCCTGTCCGCTCGTCCGGCTCTTCGATCACGTCGATCTGGAGCGCCTTCTGCGCTACCAGCAGCGCGACACCGCCGCCCGGCACGATGCCCTCTTCGAGGGCGGCCCGGGTGGCCTGCAGCG
>CAXMLR010000174.1:0-2215 GCA_964194275.1 uncultured Solirubrobacterales bacterium | reverse complement strand
CGTTGCGCGTGGCCTCGACATAAGCGGCCCACCCCCGGCGGCGGGCGCTGAGCAGGGCACCCGGGTCGTTCCAGATCGCGGTGTGGACGATCGCGTCGGGCGCAGCGGCGGCGACGCTCCGGCGCACCTGCGCCGCATCCGTAGCGTCGACCTCCTGGTGCCCCGGGCAGACGAGCTCGGCGCCGTGGTCGGCGAACACGCGCGCGAGGTTGGAGCCCACGAACCCCGAGGCGCCCGTCAGGTAGACCCTCATGCGTGGACCTCGACGGTCGCCGGCGCCCGGTGTGGGCCGTAGGCTCCATGCACGGTCTGGTCGAAGTCAATCACCGATCCGGTGACCATCTTTGCCGCCTCGCTCAGCAGGTAGGTAACCATCGGGGTGATGTCGTCGGCGCGCAGCAGGCGGCCGAGCGGACGGGTCGCGTCGGCCTCGGCGAGCCAGTCCCGGGGCTGGCCGACGGCGGTCTGCACACGGTGCTCGCCCTCGGTTGCCGTCCATCCGATGTTGAGCCCATTGACGCGGATGCGCTCGGGCTGCAGCTGGTAGCCGGCGTTGCGGGTGAGCGTCGCGAGCGCGCCCTTCGAGGCCGAATACCCGGTCAGGACCGGCTCGCCGCCGTGACTAGCCATCGAGATGATGTTGACGATGCTGCCACCCCGCCGCGAGCGGCGCATCACCCGGGCGGCCTGCTGCATCAGCAGGAAGGGCGCGCGCACGTTGACCGCAAACAGGCGGTCCCACCCCTCGACGGTCGTGTCGTCGAGCGTCCCACGACTACTCAGCCCAGCAGCGTTGACGAGCCCGTCGAGGCGTCCAAAGCGCTCGTCGCAGGTGCGGATGACGGCGAGGCAGGCCTCAACCCGGGCGAGGTCGGCCTCGATGAATGCCGTCTCGCAGCCCAGCGCTCCGAGCTCCCCGCGCACGGACTCCCCGCGCTCGCGATTGCGGCCGCAGAGGACAATCCCCACCGCGTCCAGGCGCGCGGCGCGCCGTGCGATCGCGGCGCCCAGGCCCTGCGTGCTGCCCGTAATCACCAGCACCTTGCCGTCGAGCCGCTGCGCTGCGAACAAATCAATCACGACGCCTCCATCTCGGCGACTCGCACCGGGCGCCCCTCGCGCAGCGAACGTCCGGCAGCCAGGCCGATGACCAGCGGCGCGCGAGCATCGGCCGCGGTCACCGGCGGCGTTTCCCCAGCGCTGACGGCAGCGACAAACGCCTCCCATTCGAGCACGTAGCTCGGGATATAGCGCTCGAGGTAGAAGTAGGGGAGGGTCGAGGCGAGCGTGCCGACCGCGGTGCGCGTGAGCGCGGTGTGGGCCAACGGGTTCTCGGAGGCCGCCATGCCCTTGGAGCCGAAGACCTCGACGCGCTGGTCATAGCCGTAGGCGGCCCGGCGTGAGTTGTCGATCGTGGTCAGACAGCCGTTCTCGTGCACCAGGGTCACCACTGCGGTGTCGACGTCTCCCAATTCGACGAACCCGGGGTCGATCCGCACCGCCCCGACGGCGAAGACCTCGACGACCTCGCTGCGGCTGACAAAGCGCGCCATGTCGAAGTCATGGATCGTCATATCGAGAAAGATGCCCCCCGAGACGCGGATGTAGTCCAGCGGCGCGGGCGCCGGATCGCGGCTTGAGATCCGCACCAGATGGGGGTCGCCCACGGTGCCGTCCGCGACCGCAGTCGCGACCGCGGCGTGCGCAGGGTCAAAGCGCCGGTTGAAGCCGATTTGGAACAGGACACCGGCTTCGGTTACCGCTCCGAGCGCCCGGTCGACCTGAGCGAGGTCGAGGGATACGGGCTTCTCGCAGAAGATGGCCTTGCCCGCGCGGGCCGCGGCGACGATCAGCTCGGCGTGGGTGTCGGTCGAGGAACAGATCGCTACGGCGTCGAGGTCCGGAGCGTGCAGGAGCTCTTCGATGTCGAGGACCGCCGGGACGGAGAGCTGGTCGGCTACGTCCCGCGCCGCCTGCACCCGGGGGTCGTGCACGGCGGCGATGCTCGCGCCCCGTACCCGGTGGGCGATCAGGTCGGCGTGTAAGCGTCCGATGCGCCCGACGCCGATGACGCCGATGCGCAGGGCGCTGGTGGCTGTCGCCGGCATCACACCCCTCCGAGTGCGACGACAGGCTCCCAGGTCTGCGTCTGCACGGACTTCAGCAGGGCGGCCTGGACGCTGACCCATTGCAGGGCGTCGGCGAAGCCGGGCCG
>CAXMLR010000173.1:0-6602 GCA_964194275.1 uncultured Solirubrobacterales bacterium | reverse complement strand
CCAGCCGCTCGAGCCGCTCCACTTTGAGCTCGTGGGGAATCTGGTCGGGCAGCGTGGCAGCCTCGGTCCCGCGGCGCGGTGAATAGATGAAGGTGAACGCCCCGTCGTAGGCGACGTCCTCGGCCAGCGTCAGCGTCTGCGCGAAGTCCGCGTCGCTCTCGCCCGGGAAGCCGACGATGACGTCCGTGGTCAGCGCGCAGTCGGGCACGTGCTCGCGGATCATCGCGACGCGGTCGAGATAACGCTCCCGGGTGTAGGTGCGGCGCATCCGCTTGAGCACCGCACTGGATCCGGACTGCAGTGGCAGGTGAATGTGCTCGCACAGCGCCGGCAGCTCGGCGTGCGCACGGATGACGTCCTCGCGCATGTCTTTCGGATGCGGGCTGGTGTAACGAATCCGGTCGATGCCGTCGATGGCGTCGACTCGGGCCAGCAGCTCGGCAAACGAAGCGCGCTCGTCGCCGGGGAGGTCGCGGCCGTAGGAATTCACGTTCTGACCAAGGAGCGTCACCTCCCGGACGCCGTCGTCGGCGATCCTCCGCACCTCGCTGACGAGCTCGCCGGGGTCTCGGCTGACCTCCCGCCCGCGGGTCGAAGGAACGATGCAATACGCGCAGACGGAGTTGCAACCGACGCTGATCTGCACCCAGCCCTGAAATTCCCGAGCGCGCTTGGCCGGGAGGCGCCCGGTGAATCCCTCGAACTCGAAAAATCCCTGTGCAGTGATCGAGTCGCTGGTCAGGAATTCGGCGAGCTTGTGGACCTGCCCGGGTCCGAACGCGACGTCCACGAACGGGAACCGAGCGAACACCTCTTCCTTGATCGACTGCGCCCAGCAGCCGCCGACCCCGACGATCCGGTCGGGGTGTTCGCGCTTGATGCGCTTGGCGTGCCCGAGGTACGCGGTCAGACGGTTGTCCGCGTTCTCACGGATCGAGCACGTGTTGAACAGGATCAGGTCGGCCTGGTCCTGAGACTCCGCCTCCATGTAACCGAGCGACTCGAGCATCCCCTTCATCCGCTCGGAGTCGTGCTCGTTCATCTGGCATCCGAATGTGGTCACGTGGTAGGTCCTCACCGTCGGCCAAGCGTAGCTAGGAGGCGTGCCGCGCAGCTTCGAGAGATCCTGTTTCGAGGTGACCAGCAGCTTCCGCTTCTCGATTACGGCGACACTCTGGCTCCGGCGCCGAAAGAACGTCGGGCGCTCTGCTCTCATGAGAATGCGGGTGCGTTACTGATGTACTCGAAACGCTGCTGCAGGCCGTTCCAGCGGCCTGATTTAGGGCGGATTGGGCGTTCGAGACTTCTCCGCCCGGTTTGCGGTGGCAGCCGTTTCCGATGTCGGTCCTCTCGCCCCTGGTCTGGCTGAGCGTGGCCCCGACCGAAGTTGCGCTTGCGGGGCGGGTCTATGGTTGCCCGGACTTCGCTTTGCCGGGGGTGACGACGCCGAGCTCGTAGGCGAGGATCACCGCCTGGACCCGGTCGCGGAGGTCGAGTTTCTGGAGTATGTGCGCGACGTGGGTTTTGACGGTGCCGTTGCTGACGACGAGTCGTTGGGCGATCTCGGCGTTGGAGAGGCCGCGGGCGAGGAGCTCCAGCACCTCGCGTTCGCGGTCGGTCAGTTCGTCGAGAGCGGGCGGGCCTGGGGTTGGTGCTGGCGAGCAGCGGACGAACTCCTCGATCACCGACCTGGTGACCGCGGGGGCGATCATGGCGTCACCCCGAGCGATGATGTCGATTGCAGCGAGCAGATCCTCGGGTGGGGCGTCTTTGAGCATGAAGCCGCTCGCCCCGGCACGCAGTGCTTCGTAAACGTACTCGTCGAGCCCGAAGGTGGTCAGGATGAGCACGCGAGTGCCGTCTCGGTCAGCGGTGAGGCGGCGGGTGGCCTCGATCCCGTCGAGCCGCGGCATGCGGATGTCCATCAGCACGAGTGTCGGAAGCAGCTTGCGCGCCTGGTCGACCGCGTCACGGCCGTCGGCGGCCTCTCCGACCACCTCGATGTGCGGCGCCGACTCGAGCAGCTTTCGGAAACCTGCGCGCACGAGGGCCTGGTCGTCGGCGATCAGGACGCGCACGCTCACGACAGCGGAATCCGTGCGCGGACCTCGAACCCGCCGCCGTCGCGTGGCGCGGCGATGAGCTCCCCGCCGTAGAGCGCGATCCGCTCGCGCATCCCGATCAGCCCGTGCGTGGTGCCGCTGACGTCGGCTCGCGAGCCGCCGCGCCCGTTGTCACGGACCTCGACCGCGAGCTCTCGCGGCGTATAGCGCAGCAACACGTCGGCTCGCGCCGGACCGGCGTGCTTCAGCGCGTTGGTAAGACTCTCCTGGACGACACGGTAAGCGCACAGGTCAATCCCCGCAGGAAGCGCTGCGCGGTCTCCCTCGACTTCGAGCGTGACCGGCAGGCCCGCTCGCTGCACCTGCTCGATTAGGAACTCGAGCTGATCGAGGCTTGGCTGTGGCGCGAGCTCCTCGTGCCCGTCTCCGGATCTGAGCATCCCGAGCAGCGTGCGCGCTTCCGCCAGCGCCTGCCGCCCAGATTGCTCGATCGAGCTGAGCGCCTCGCGGGTCGAGACCTGTTCCTCGGGCAGCGCGTGGCGCTCCGCACCGGCCTGCACGACCATCACGCTGACGTTGTGCGCGACGAGATCGTGCAGCTCCCGCGCGATCCGCGCGCGCTCCTCCGCCACCGCCTCATTGGCACGCAGCTCCTGCTCGCGCTCCAGCAGCTCCGCGCGCTCTGCCAGCGTCTCTGCCAGCAACTGGCGATCACGGACCGTACGACGGATCAGCAACATCGCCACTGCCGGGATCACCGTGAACAGGAACGCGTCGCGTGCCTTGCCGTTTGTCGCCAGCAACGACACCACATTCGAGCTCGCGAGCGTCGCCAGCCCGATGACAAACCCGCGCGCGTTCGTCCAGACCGCGATCCCGTAGAGCCCGCACATCCAGGCGATGGCGAGCGCCACCGCATAACTGTGCGCACCGACCAGGAAGATCAGGTTGGTCGCAACAACTACGAAAACTCCGACCGCGAGCGGCCAGCCACGGCGGACTGCGACCGACGCCGGGATTGCGATCGCCAGCGGTACAGCGAGTCCTTTCGGCAAGCCGGGAGTCGCATTTCCCGCCCACAGCTCCACTTGGGCGAGGACCGCCAGGGCAGCGGCGACGATGCGGTCAAGACGCTCACCCCCAGGAAGCCGTTTCACAGTCGCCAACGGTAGCCCCTGCGCGAGCGGTTGTCCTCTCCCGAGCGGCAGATCTACGGCGCCCAAGATCACCCGCGCGGCAGAGGCCAAGATCCTTCTCGCGCCCGACGAAACCGCGCCGCCACGCCCGTACTGTGCTCGCCGTCAACGTCAACCGACCGACAGGAGCACACAATGACCAAGAAAGCACCCGACAGCATCCGCGGACGCCTGCCGATTGCGCTCACGGCCGGCGCTGCCGCCGTCGCGACAGCCGCGGTCCTCGCGGCCGCAGGATCCGCGCAAACCCAGCCCACCACCACGCTGCACCTCAAGACAAACGCCCAGAAAAACGTCGGATTCTTCCCCAAGCACCCGCCGAAGCCCGGCGACCGATTTGGCCTCGGTGACCGGATCACCGGCGATGACACCGGCTACAGCCAAGCCGTCTGCACCCTCGTCGGCGGCAAGGGCGGCCTGCCGTGCACGGTATGGATCACCCTGTCCAAAGGCACCCTCACCGCCCAAGGTCTGTTCCCCGAGCGGGCGCACAACACACAGGTCGCGATCACCGGCGGCACCGGCGCCTACGACGGCGCCCGAGGAACCGCCTACGCCACCGACATCAACCAAACCAGCAGCGTCATCACCGTCCACCTACTGCCGTAGCTCCGGCACCACCAACCATTCCCGTGGTGGGGCCATCTCACGATGGCCCCACCACAGCCCGGTGTACGGTGCCAGACCCGGTTCGTTGTGTGCTCAGGTTGCTGTGGCGGCTTCTCCCGGGTGAACGAGGCCGCTCTGATACGCGACTGCCTGGGTTCGGTCTCGTAGGTCGAGCTTGGTGAGGAATCGGCTGACGTAGTCACGTGGTAGCGCTTCAAAGCGCCAGAGCGTAGCGGTGCTAGCCGGGGGAGAATCCCGGCAGCTGCAACTCGATCCGTGCGCCCGGGGGCGGATCCCGGTCGAGCGCACGGACCTGGCCACGATGTGCGTCGGCGACCGCCCGGACGATCGCGAGGCCCAGCCCGGCGCCGCCCGAGGTGCGGTTGCGGGCCGGATCGGTGCGGTGAAAGCGCTCGAACACGCGCTCGCGCTCTTCGGGAGGGATGCCAGGCCCATCGTCGAGCACCACGAACCGGACCTGATCGATGCCGGCACGCTCGAGCTCGACGCGCACCATGCCGTCGCCGGGCGCGGTGTGCTCGATCGCGTTGCGGGCCAGGTTTCGCAGCGCCTGAGCCAGGCGATCGGGGTCGGCGCGCAGCGTGCCATCGGGAATCGGGCCCACGGAGAAGCGGCGCTCAGCCGTGAGGCTGAGCCCATCCCACAGCTCGGAGACGTAGGACGGCAGGTCGATCTCCTCGGCCCGGAGGAAGGCAGTTTGCTCAGCCTGGGCCAGGACCAGCAGATCGTCGACCAGCCGGCTGATCCGGGTCACCTCGGACTGCAGCAGTCGCGCGACTCGGCGCACCTCTTCCGGAGTCGGCGCCTCGGTGGCAGCCAAGACCTCCAGCTGGCCTCGGATCACCGTCAGCGGCGTGCGCAGCTCATGGGAGGCGTCGGCGATGAACGCCCGCTGACCGGCGAATGCCTCCTCGAGCCGGTCGAGCATGTGATTGAACGTCACCGCCAGGACGCGCACCTCGTTGCCCGTGCCCGGTGGAGGATCCATCCGGGGCCCAAGCTCGCCGGCATCGACGCGGGCCGCCACCGCGGCCAGGCGCCGGAGCGGCGCGGTCACCTGAGCGCCGGCGAGATAGGACGCCAGCAGGGCGAGCAGGAGCGTGACCGCGCCGGCCAGCACGAACGCTCGCGCGACGCCGTGCTGCGCGCGCTCGACGAGCACCAGGGGCTCCCCCGCTCCCACGATCACCCGCGCCCCGGCCACCGTGACCGCGCGCTCCAGCACCCGGATCGCCCCGGCGTCGGCGAGGTGCCGATTCGAGTAGCCGAGCGCCGGCGTGCGCAGCTCCTGCGAGCGGAGAGTCTCGAGCGCCTGCTCCGCCTGCGTTTCGCCGGCCTCGGGCTGTGCTGTGCGGAACAGCTCTGGGTGGTTGCTGATCGGGCCCGAACCAGGGACGAGCGCGAACAGCAGCGTCGAATTGACGCTGTAGGGCTGAGCGCGCACGTAGCGCTCGGCCAGTCTCGCCAACTCGGCCGTCCCGCGGGCTCTCAAGGGCTTCAGGGCCTGCGCCAGCTGGGCGGTTTCCGCCGCGATGTCACGATCGATCTGGCTGGTGATTTGCGCGCCGGTGCTCGTGTAGACGACCGCGAACACGATCGCCGCCGAGACCACGAGCACCCCGGCGACCCAAGCCGTCAGCCGCCAGCGCAAGCCGGACGGCGGACGCGGTCTAGTCCGCATCCAGCCGGTATCCGACCGAGCGCACGGTGGAGATCGGTGAGCTCTGCCCTCCGCGCATCAGCTTGCGCCGCAGGTAGCCGACATAGACATCGACGACGTTCGTGCCGGGGTCGTAGTCATAGCCCCACACCGCCCGCAGGAGCTGGTCACGGCCGAGGGCGCGGCCGCGGTTGCGCAGCAAATACGCGAGCAGCTCGAACTCGGTGGTCGACAGCCTGACCGGTGCGCCGGCGTAGCTCACCTCGCGCGTGATCAGGTCCATCTTGAGCGCGCCGGCGGAGAGCGCGGTAGCCGGAGCCTGCGCGGCGACCCTCAGCTGGGCCCGGATCCTCGCGGCGAGCTCGCTGAGCGAGAACGGCTTGGTCAAGTAGTCCACCGCGCCGGCATCGAGGCCCTTGACGCGGTCCTCAACCGCTCCCCGAGCCGTCAGCGCGATCACCGGGAGGCCGGGCTTGGCGGCCTGCAGCTCGGCCAGCACCTCCAACCCGCTGCGGCCCGGCAGCATCAAATCGAGCACGACGAGATCGACATCCTCGTTCACCGCCCGCTCGGAACCGCGCACGCCGTCGAGCGCCGAGATCACATCGAACCCCTGGGCGCGCAGCCCACGATCGAGGAAGTCGACGATCCCGGGCTCGTCTTCGATCACCAGGATCACCTCGGGCATGCCGGCGATTATCGCTGGCCGCGGCGCACCAGGGGCTTGGCGAGGAGGCTCTCAATCCGGCGGGATCGGTGCTGGCATCCGGCGGGATCGGTGCTGGCGCTCGTGTTCCTGCCGGATTTCTCGGTCTGGACGAGCCGCGGGAGGTGACTGAGACCGTGCTCAGCGTGCGTATTCGACCGCGCGCGACTCGCGGATCACCGTCACCTTGATCTGGCCCGGGTACTCCAGCTCCTTCTCGATCTCACGGGCGATCTCGTGCGAGAGGATCGTCGCGGCGTCATCGTCGATGTCGCCGGGGGCCACCATCACGCGGATCTCCCGGCCCGCTTGCATCGCGTAGACCTTGTCGACACCTTTGTGGCGGG
>CAXMLR010000172.1:0-3908 GCA_964194275.1 uncultured Solirubrobacterales bacterium | reverse complement strand
GACTACGCACTGTTCATTGTCACCCGTTACCGCCAGGGGGTGCTGCGCGGATTGACCGGCGAACAGGCGGTGGTCGAGGCGCTTGACACCTCAGGCCGCGCCGTCCTGTTCGCCGGGGTGATCGTCTGCATTGCGATGCTCGGGATGTTCGCCCTCGGCGTCAGCTTCCTCTACGGGGTCGCGGTGGCGGCATCGGTCACCGTGCTGTTTACGGTGATCGCGGCTCTGACGCTGCTGCCCGCGTTGCTGGGCTTCTTCGGCAGGTTCGTCTTGCGCCGCCGGGAGCGACGGGCGCTGCGCGAGCACCAGCAGTCGAGCGCCGACGAGTCGCCGCGCTGGGCGCGCTGGACCGACATCCTGCAGCGCCGGCCGGCCGCGTTCGCCGTCGTCTCGGCGGGAGTGATGATCCTCATCGCGATTCCCTTCTTCGGCATGCGGCTCGGGTCTGCCGACGCCGGCAGCGACCCGGCCAACACCACCACGCGCAAGGCCTACGATCTGCTGGCGAAGGGGTTCGGTCCCGGTTACAACGGCCCCCTGCAACTGGTGGCTCAGGTGCAGTCCCCGTCGCAGCGGGCGGCGTTCATCGGGGCCGACCAGGCGGTGGCGTCGACTCCCGGCGTCGTCGGGGCCACCCCGCCCCGGTTCATCCCCGGGGTCAACGGACATGCTGCGATTGCGCTTGCCGAGGTCTATCCCAAGGGCTCGCCCCAGGCTGCCTCCACCGCGGACCTGCTGCACGCGGTGCGCAACCAGATCGTCCCCGCGCACACCAAGGGAACTGGCTTGACCGTGCTGGTGGGCGGCAACACGGCGATCTTCGACGACTTCTCCCACGTGCTCTCACGCAAGCTGCCGCTGTTCATCGGAGTCGTGGTGCTGCTCAGCTTCCTGCTGTTGATGGCCGTGTTCCGGAGCATCGTGATCCCGCTGACCGCGGCGCTGATGAACATGCTCTCGGTGGGGGCGGCGCTCGGGATCGTCACCGCGGTGTTCCAGGACGGGTCCGGCGCCTCGCTGCTCGGGATCGACAAGACCGGGCCGATCGAGGCCTTCCTGCCCGTCTTGATCTTCCCGATCCTGTTCGGCCTCTCGATGGACTACGAGGTGTTCCTGATCAGCCGGGTCTACGAGGAGTGGCACGGACGCCGCGACAACCGTGAGGCGGTGGCCCACGGACTGGCGGCAACCGGGCGCACGATCACCGCGGCAGCGGCGATCATGGTGCTCGTGTTCGGGGCGTTCGTGCTCGGTGGCGAGCGCGTGATCGAGCTGTTCGGGATTGGGTTGGCCAGCGCGGTCCTGCTCGATGCGCTGATCGTCCGCTCGGTGCTCGTGCCCGCACTGATGTTGATGTTCGGCGACGCGAACTGGAAACTGCCGGGCTTTTTGGACCGCATGATCCCGCACCTTCGGGTCGAGGGCAGCGAGGACCGGACCGCCGGCCCCGACCCGCCGGATCCTGGGCTGGAGCCCGCGCTGAGTTAGCGCCGGACTTGAGGGATGGCATCGAGTCCGGCCGCCTAGAGCCGCGGTATGGCCGCGCCGCGGTCACACTGGACTACCCCTCAACGGGTTCCTCGGTGACGTCACGCGCCACCAGCGCGGCGTAGAGCCCACCCCGTTCGAGCAGCTCCTCGTGCGTCCCGCGTTCCGCGATCCTTCCGCCGCTCAGCACGACGATCTGCTCGGCGTCACGGATCGTAGAGAGGCGGTGGGCGATGGTAATCGTCGTGCGCCCCTGCGCCAGCCGCTCTAGCTCCGTTTGAACGGCGCCCTCGGTCTGCGTGTCGAGCGAGCTGGTGGCCTCGTCGAGGACGAGCACGGGTGGGTTGCGCAAAATTGTCCTGGCGATCGCCATCCGCTGCTTTTCCCCCCCGGAGAAGCGATAGCCCCGCTCACCCACGACGGTGTCGTAGCCCTCCGGCAGTGACGCGATCAGGTCGTGGATGCGCGCCGTCCGCGCCGCGTCTTCGATCTGCTCGTCGCCAGCCTCCGGGCAAGCGAAGCGCAGGTTCTCCCGGACGCTGGCGTGGAACAGGTAGGTCTCTTGGGAGACGACCCCAACGGTGGCAGCCAGCGACGCGAGCGAGGCGTCGCGGACGTCGACGCCGTCGACTGTGATTCGTCCGCTCTGCGGCTCGTAGAGCCGCGCCACCAGATACCCGAGGGTGGTCTTACCCGCCCCGGTCTCCCCGACCACGGCTGTCCGGGTGCCCGCCGGAACCACCAGCTCGATGTCTCGCAGCGTCCAGCGGTCTTCGCTGCCGGCGCCGTAGCGGAACGAGACCCCCTCGAAGCGGACCTCCCCCAGCACCTCAGCCGGGCGTAGCTGCACCGGATGTTGGGCCTCGATGATCTCGACCGGCAGGTCCAGGTACTCGAAGATGCGATCGAACAACGCCAACGACGCCTCGATGTCGGCGCCGGTCGAGAGCAGGCTCTGGATCGGGAACAGCAACCGGGTCTGCAATTGCGTGAACGCGACCACGGTGCCAATCGAGATCGCGTGGCCGCCGTGCACGAAGCTCTGGCCCGCGATCCAGTAGACGAGCGCCGGCTGGATCGCGAATACCATCTGGATCGTCGACATCACCCAGCGACCGGCCATCCGCGAGCGAACTTCGATCTCGGCGATGTCCCCTGACTCCCCGGCGAAGCGCTCCGCCAGATCCCGGCCTCGACCCATCGTCTTGCCGAGCATGATTCCCGACACCGACAGCGACTCCGACACGAGTGCCGAGAGATCAGCCAGCCGCCGCTGGCGCTCGGTGGTGATCCGCCGGCGCGTCTGTCCGACGCGCCGGGTCAACCACACGAACGGCGGCACGAACACCAGCGACACTGCGGCCAGCCGCCAGTCGAGCAGCACCATCGCGACAAGCGTGGCGATAACCGTCGTCGCGTTCTGCGCCACCGAGGTGGCTGTCGTGGTCACCACCGAGTCGATTCCGCCGATGTCATTGGCGATCCGGGACTGCACTTCGCCCGTGCGCGTGCGCGTGAAGAAGGCCAAGGACATCCGCTGCAGGTGCCGGTAGACCTTGGTCCGCAGGTCGTGCATGACCTTCTGGCCGATCACATTGGAGATGTATGTCTGCCAGACGCTGATCGCTCCAGTGGCGATCGAGATGCCGATCATTCCCAGCACCAGCTCGGTGAGCAGACCTCCGTTGCGGTGAGCCAGCGCGGTGTCGAGCACCGAGCGCAGCAGAAACGGCGAGATCATGCTCAGACCGGAGGAGAAGATGATCAGGGCCACGACCGCGGCCAACCGGGCGCGGTAGGGCCGGAACAGCGCCATGATCCGGCCGCTGTCACGTTCGCGGTCCGGATCCATCAGCCCCGGGGGCTCCGGTTCGGCGCCACCTCGCAACCCGCGCATCGACCCGGGGCTCGCGCCGTGGGCTGCGCCGAATCCATGTCCGCCGGTGCTCATCCGTCAATGATGACTCACGCTCAGGCAGCGCCATCACTTCGCCGGGTCTCTCGGCGCCGGGCTGGCCGATCGCATGTTCGAGCTGGACTGGCTGGCGAGAGCTCACGGCAGCCGCGCGGTCATCGTCAACGACGCCCGGCCGCAACGGGCCTCCATTGAGATCTTCGGCCTTGATCTGCGGACAAGCCTGACGCTGCATACTTGAGGGCATGTCCGGAGCTGAAGTCGGCCTTGCCCTCTCGGTACTGCTCGCGTGCTCGGTGGAAGCGGTCGAGGCGCTGACCATCGTCCTCGCGGTTGGGACCACGCGTAGCTGGTCCTCCGCGCTCTATGGGGTCGGTGCGGCCGTGGCCGCGCTGGCGGCGGTGGTGGCGGCGCTCGGCCCGGCGCTGACCGCGTTGCCACTCAACGCGCTGCGCGTGGGCGTGGGCGGGTTGCTCTTGGTGTTCGGCCTGCAGTGGCTGCGCAA
>CAXMLR010000171.1:0-4807 GCA_964194275.1 uncultured Solirubrobacterales bacterium | reverse complement strand
TTCGAATCCCCCCCTCTCCGTGCGTTGGTGGCGTTGGAGAACAACGCTTGAGCAATCAGAACAGGACTGCGCAAGTCCGGCGACTTTGCCGCGGAGGTCGCCGAGGCCGTCACCGGCGGTGATGATCCGTTCGCCGTGTTCGTCCAGCCATGGAACACCTTCGGAGTCCGGATGCGGGTACAGATCGCGCCGTGTGGGCCGCCGCCCGGATCAGCTGGCGGGCGCCAGCACCACGGGCGCGCCGTACTGATGCAGTGATGCCGGGAGCGACACCGATCCGTCGTCACGCTGACCGTTCTCGAGCAGCGCGATGATCGCTCGGCCAACGGCGACCGCAGTGCCGTTGAGCGTGTGCAGGTGGGCAAGCTTGCCGTCGCCACCGCGACGGCGGATGTCCAGCCTTCGAGCCTGGTAGTCCGTCGTGTTCGAGCACGAGGTGAGCTCGCGGTAGCGGCCCTGTCCAGGAAGCCAGGCCTCGCAGTCGTACTTCTTCGCCGCCGAGGCGCCGAGCTCGTCGACCGCGATCGCCACCACGCGGTATGGAATCTGAAGATCCTGGAGGATCGACTCCTCCATCGCGAGCAGCCGCTCGTGCTCGTCCAGTGACTCTTCCGGCTCGACGAAGCAGAACATCTCGACCTTGTCGAACTGGTGGACACGGAAGATCCCGCGAGTGTCCCTGCCGGCCGCCCCGGCCTCCCGGCGGAAGCACGGAGAGAATCCGGCGTAGCGCAGCGGCAGGCCGTCGGCGGGCAGGATCTCATCTCGGTGCAACGAGGCCAGCGGCACCTCGGAGGTACCGACGAGGTACAGATCGTCCTCCTCCACGTGATAGATCTGCTGCTCGGTGTCAGGCAGCATTCCGGTGCCGTAGAGCGCCTGTGCGCGGACGAGCACCGGCGGGATCACGGGCTCGAAGCCCTCGGCCATGACCTTTTCCATGGCATAGCGGACCAGCGCAAGCTCGAGCAGCACGAGCTCTCCGCGTAGGTACGCGAATCGCGATCCGGACACCCGCGCGCCGCGCTCCATGTCGATCCGCCACCCTCCCAGTTCGAGGTGGTCCTTGCCGGTGGCCCCGGCCTCGCCGACTTCCCGCAGCACCTCGTCCTGGTCGGGCGCGTCGCCGGCCGGCAGGTTGGGCAGGGCTGCCAGCGCGGCGTCAAGCTGGGTCCGGACCGCGGTTTCCTCGTCGCTGAGCGCACGCCCGCGGGCGGCGAGGTTGGCCAGCTGCTCCCGTTCTTCTGATGTCGGCGGGCCCTTGCGGCCTCGGCTGGCCCGGTTCTGCTCGGCCCGGATCCGTTCTAGCTCGGCGGTCAGCGTGCGCCAGCGCTCATCCAGAGCCAGGACCTCGTCAACCGCCTCGGCCGCGCCCGGTCCGCGGCGGGCCAGCGCCGCGCGCACGGCGTTCGGATCGCTGCGGATCAGTCTGAGGTCTAGAACGCGACGCTCCCGGCTAGCGGTGAGCCGGCTTGTGCTTGGGCTTGGGCTTGCGCGTGTGAGCGCCCGGCCTGATGCCAGCCGCCGCCAGCAGTGGATTGGTCGAGGGCGCGGCGGTGGTCGTAGTCGTGGTCTGGCTCGACGCGGTGGTCGCGGTCTGCCCCGGCGCCGGGAGGGTCCCGATCGATTGCGAGGCGCACGGCATCAGACCGGTGATCTGGGGCGCCTGTCGGCCGGCGTACTTGGCCACGAACTGGGCGACGACCGCGGCGTCGTGGCCGACGACGATGTTCTGGGGCATGATTGCGCCGGAGAAGCCGCCATTCTCGATCGCGTACAAGATCCGGGCGACCGGCCGCTCGCAGCGGATGTTGAAATTCGGGCCGTTGGTCGGGAACGCGGTTCGCACGTTCGCGGCCGAGCCGTTTGTCGCCGCGTAGGACAGCGTGTGGCAGCCCGAGCAACGCTGCGAGAACAGCACAGCCCCCCGGTGGGTCGGATCCGACTGCGGCACGCTGATCTTCTGGGTGCCGCAGGCCGTCGCCAATGCCGCAATTGCGGCCCCAGCAATCGAGATGAAGAGGACCCTGGTCGGCCGGCTCATGCGGGGCGGATCATACGGAAGTGACCGCGGCATGCGGCATCGGTGAGCCGCGCGCCCGGGCGCCGGTGACTCAGCCGTTGAGCTGGCTCTACGATCGCGCCGTGCCCAAGCTCCCGTTTGCGCAGCTTCCCCCGGCGATCCTGGCCGTGGTGCTCGTGTCGGCCCTGGCTGGCTGCGGGCATACCCAGCAGGTCGGCGCCGACCGCACCCTGAGCGTGGCGCTGACCGAGTATCACCTCAATCCGCAGAGCGTACGTGTGGGCGCGGGCACGCTGACCATCGTCGTCCGCAACTTCGGCCGCCTGACCCACAACCTGGTCGTCTCGATGAACGGTCAGCCCGCTGGCTCTACCCGGCCGCTGGCCCCAGGGGAGACATCGGCGATAACCGTCTACCTGACCGCGGGGAGCTACCAGATGGCCTCGACGATCCTCTCTGACCAGGCGCTGGGTGAGTACGGAACCCTGACCGTCACGTCCTGAGCCAGGCAGGAGGCCGCCCGCGCGCGACGAACTCCTGGCCAGCCCCGGCGCTGGACAACAGACGTTCGCTCCCACCCAAATGCGCGATCGTCCTCCTACGGCGGCAACCAGAGGAACCGGCGCCGGGGCTGTATAAACGCCGGGATGGTCAGCGACGCCGATCACGCCACCGGGCCAACCGGTCCGGATCCAGAACAGTTCCGCGAGGTGTTCGGCCGCTTCGCCACCGGCGTGGCCGTGATCACGAGCTCCGGTGGGACCGGCGCCGGCGGCATGACCGCCAACGCGATCTGCTCGCTGTCGCTGAACCCCCTGCTCGCGCTCGTGTGCTTCGAGAATCAGGCCCGAACCTTGCCGATCGTCCGCGAGGCCGGGCGCTTCGCGGTCAACATCCTCCGCGCCGAGCAGGCACATCTGGCCGGCGTGTTCGCCTCGAAGCTGCCGGAGGCGGAGAAGCTTGACGGCGTTGAGCACCGGATCGAGTACGGCGTGCCGATCATCGAGCGCACGCTCGCCTGGGCGGTGTGCGAGCTGCGCGAATTGATCGCGGGCGGCGATCACACGATCGCGATCGGGCAGGTGGTCGAGCTCGGGCTGGGCGATGGCGAGCCGCTGCTGTGGTACCAGGGCCGTTATCACCACGGCCCGGGACAGATTTCGGGGTCTTGAACAAACCGACAGGGCGGGCCAATGGACGCGCGGTTCTCGGGGTATCCAGGTTGCTGGCCCGGAGAAGTCGACCGAGAGCGGATCGAAAGGGGAGGAGACCGTCTCGGTCCGCTCGGGCGCCCCGGAACGACCAGAGTGCGACAACCGCGACCGCTGCGGGTGTCGTAACCGCCCCGCGACCAGCCCCCAAACGCCTTACGCCGTCCCCGCCGCCCTAGCCAGCAGGATCACGATCACCACCGCCGCGAGGACCATCACCCCGACCTCGCGCTGAACGATCGCCCTGACGATGCTGCGCTGCTCGTCCTCCGGAACCTGCCCCACCTCGTCGGGCGAGGCGAAGCCGCGCTGGTCGAGAACCATCTGCGCGGACGCGACGCGAAGCTGCTCGGCCACGAACGAGACCGCGAGCGGAAGGATCCCGTAGAGCACGTGGATGCTGGGGGACTTCGGCCCGATGAGCTGATAGATGCCGCCGATTGCGGCTTCGAGCACAACCAGTGCCTGACCCGCTCGCAACAGGCGCCAGAACCATTGACTGGGCTGCGCGCGCCACCAGCACCAGGCCCCCAGCACCCCGGCGCCGGCATTGAGCGAGATCGCCAGAACACCGACGACGATGTGAACCGGCTTCATCGCCCGAGGGGACTGATCAGATAGCCGCATTTCGCACTAAGTAACATTTTGTTACAAGCTACTCCACCGCGGTGATATAACCCCTCGTCGTGCTTCGCACCTACCTGCCGGCGATCGTCTTCCTAGTCCTGGGCGGGCTGGTCGGCACGTTGTTCTCGGTGCTCAACCTGTTTTTCGGTAAGCGGAGCCCGAATCGCTCGAAGATCTCGCCGTACGAGTGCGGCCTGCCGTCGGAGATCCAGCACGGTTTCCGCTTCGGCATCAGCTTTTACCTGATCGCGATGCTGTTCATCTTGTTCGACATCGAGGTCATCTTCCTCTACCCGATCGCTGTGCAGCTGCGCGCGTTCGGAGGTTTCGCCCTGGCCGAGACGATCGTCTTCGTGGTCCTGCTGATGATCGCGTTCCTGTACGTCTGGCGGCGAGGAGCGCTGGCATGGAAATAACGCGAGAGCTGCTTGGCACCGGCGGCGAGCCCGTCGACCCGGCGAGCTTCCGCGTCCGCCAGCTCGCGGCTCGCGACATGCTCCGCGGCGACCTCGACGACGCGTCGCTGCAGCAGTACGTCGAGGAGCGCGTGATGACCACGACGGTCGACAAGGCGGTGGCGTGGGCGCGCGGCAACTCGCTGTATCCGCTGACCTTCGGCCTGGCCTGCTGCGCAATCGAGATGATCACTACCGTCGGCGCCCGCGCCGACTTGGCGCGCTTCGGCTTCGAGGCCTTCCGAGCCTCGCCGCGCCAGGCCGACCTGATCATCCTGTCCGGCCGCGTCTCGATCAAGATGGCGCCGGTCATCCGCCGCCTGTATGACCAGATGCTCGACCCCAAGTGGGCGATCTCGATGGGCGCCTGCTGCTCCTCGATGGGCGTGTACAACAACTACGCGCTGGTGCCGGCCGACAAGTTCATGCCGATCGATGTGCACGTCCCCGGCTGTCCACCCCGTCCCGAGGCGCTGATGCACGGGATCCTC
>CAXMLR010000170.1:0-5789 GCA_964194275.1 uncultured Solirubrobacterales bacterium | reverse complement strand
GAGGCGATGCTGCTCGAGCTGCTGAGTGACTTCCAGATCTCGATTCCCGAGCTCGGCCGGATCGAGGCCAAGACGCACCCGGTGGTGCTGCTCACCTCCAACAACACCCGTGAGCTGACCGAGGCGCTGAAGCGCCGCTGCCTCTATCTGTGGCTCGATTACCCCGACCTCGAGCACGAGCTCGAGATCGTCCGGCTTCACTCGCCCGAGCTCGACGAGAAGGTCGCGCGCAAGCTGGTCGAGATCATCCACCAGGTGCGCGAGCTCGATCTGAAGAAGCCACCCAGCATCGCCGAATCGATCGACTGGGCGCGGGCGCTGATCCTGCTCGGGGCCGAGGACATCGACCAGGCGACGTTCAAGGAGACGATGAGCGTGATCGTCAAGCACCGCACCGACCTTGACACGGTTGCCGCACGGGTGGGCGTGAAGCTCGAGGCGGCCGATGCCCAGCCCGCCGCCTGAGGGCCCGAGGGCCCGGCAATGAACTCCAGCGACAGCACCGGCAAGCTCTACGCCCGGATCCCGGACCGGACGCCCGGGGGCATCAACGGCCAGCTGTTGGCGTTCGCCGAGGACCTGCGGGACGAGGGCGTGGCCGTGGGCACCTCTGAGATGCTCGACGCCTTCGGGGCGCTTGATCACATCTCCTGGACCGACCAGGACGCGTTCCGCTCGGCCCTGTCGGCGACGATCGCCAAGTCCCCCGAGGACCAGCGCGTGTTCGACCTGGTGTTCGATCGTTTCTTCTTCCGCGCCACCGAGGCCGAGGCGGCCCGGCAGGAGATCAGCGAGTCGCCCGGCGGAGCGGGTGGCGATGCCGGCGATGCCAACATCGATCTCGAGACCTTGCGCCAGCAGATCGCCGCCGCGCTTCAGGACGGTTCGGACGCCGCGATGCGGGACCTGGCGCGGCTGGCCATCGCGGCCTTCGGCCGGGGCGAGGGCTCGGGCGTGCTGGGCGTCGACGTCCAGCGGATCCGGCGGGCGTTGGGGCTCAAGACAGAGCCGCAACCCGAGCTGCCCGAGGACGACCCCCGGCGTAACGGCGTTCCCCGCCAGCAGCTGCGCCGATTCGAGCAGCATCTCCGCCGCGAGCTCGAGCGCGACCTGATCGAGCGCACCGCGAGCCTGCCTCCCAAGCGACCGCTCAACGAGCTCGACCGCGCCCTTCCCACCGGTCCGATTCAGGATCTGGCCCAGGTCCATCGCGTGGTCTCGCAGCTCAAGCGGCGCCTGGCCACCCAGGGGCACGAGCTGCGCGGGCGCAAGCGCCACGCCCACGTCGACGTCCGGCGGACGATGCGCGCCTCGCTGCAGACCGGCGGCGTGCCGGTCGAGCTCAAGTACCGACCCAAGCGCCCGCGGCGTCCCGAGATCTTCGTGCTCTGCGACGTGTCGACCAGCGTGACCAGCGCCAGCACGTTCTTCCTGAGCGTGTTGCACGCGCTCCACGACTCGTTTCGCAAGCTGCGCTCGTTCGTGTTCATCGAGCGGATCTCCGAGGTGACCGAGGTGTTCGAGCGTGAGCGTGACTTCCGCGCCGCCAGCGAGGCGGTCTCCCGGGACGCCGGGGTGGCGGACATCTCCGGCTACACCGACTACGGCCGGGTATGGACCGAATTCCTGGCCCTGATCGAGGATGAGCTGCACCCCCGGGCGACGGTGATCGTGCTCGGCGACGCCAGGACCAACGGCCGCCCACCCCGGGATGACGTGTTCGCCGCCATCACGGCCAAAGCGGGGCGCACGTTCTGGCTGAACCCCGAGCCCCGGTTGTATTGGAATTACGGCGACAGCGTGATCGCCGCCTACGAGCAGCACTGCCAGGCGTTCGAGTGCTGGCGGACCGACCAGCTTGAGGATTTCGTCAAGGCGCTGGCGCAGCCGATCGTTGCCTGAGCGGCCGGGCTCACCGGCTCGCCCGGCGCACGGGACCCGCTCAGCCCTCCTGCACGAAGCTCGTGTGGATCGTTCGCGTATCCGCGTTGGCATCGCTGAGCACCCAGGTGGCGGTGTAACTCCCGCGGGCCAGACCCCGGACGAGGACACCGGCCGCGGTGTCGACGTTGGCAGCCCGGAAGGCCACACTTCTTGACCCCGCCCGCACGATCGTCACCGAGATCGGGTCACGCGTGGCGATGGTGGTGTGGTGAGGACCGGGAACTCCCGCCTGCGCGAGCGCGGTGAAGCTTCCGTACAGCGTCGCGTTCTGCACCGGAGCGGTGCCGAGGATCGCCGGCAGCTCGGTGCGCGTCTGGCCGCCGCTGCGATCGTCGACCTGCAGGATGTTCGCGGTCGATAGACCACCGGCCTGGCCGCTCAGCGGACAGATCCGCCCGTCCCCGGCCACCCCCGGGTTCCCGATCGCGGAGCCGAGCGGGGGTGTGCGCACGACCCCGCCGTAGAACTCACCGGGCTCGCACCGGCCGGAGGCGATCACCGTCGACGCGCCGTTCAGGTGCACCCTGAGGTGCGCCACGTGCAGGGTGCTCAGAACGCGTCCCACCCGGTTGCGCAGCGTCAACGTGTCACCGCCGGTGATTCCGGACCCGTCCGAGAACGGCGCAAAGCGTGCGGTCCCGCCACTGTCCGCGCGGACATGAACCGTGCCGCGGGAGCGACGGCGACTCAGTGCATACCGAGCCCCGGGAACCAGGCCGGTGCAAGTGACGCTTTGGCGGCGCAGATCGGCGCTGCACGAGGGCTGACCCGAGGGGTCGAACGGAACGAGCGCGTTACCGAGTGGATCGACGCTCTTCGGCTCGCCGAGTGCCACCGTCAGTCTGATCAGCGCCCCGTTCGGTGCCTCCGCCGTCGTCGCCCGGTTGTCCTGGCTGCTCAGACTCAGCCGGCTCCGCGGACCGAGCCTGGGCGTTGGCACCTGCGCTACGTCGCTCTCCGTGCCGCATAGCTGCAGCGGCGAGGCGAGCGGCCCTTCGGCAAGGCTGAGCGTGAGCACGCCGGTTTGTGAGCACGGACCGAGCAGCACCGAACGGGAGCCGACTGCAAAGCCGTGGTCGAGGTCGAACCAGCCAGTCCAGCCGGCCTGCCTGAACGGATCGCCTCCATTGCCGGTCTGGATCAGCTCAGGCGGCGGCCCGTGCGCGCCGTAACGCACGAGGATCTCCTCACGGTCATCCCCCACTCCCACCGGCGCCCCGGTAGCCAGGGAGCGCAGCTTCAGCCGCCAGCTACCATCCGCCCGCGTCGCCGACACACCGCCCGCGACGACCGTGCCCGCGCGGGCCACCAGCACGGCTACCCGGAGGCCGCGGCGGGCCACGGCACTCCTGCCGCGGACCGTGGCGCTGAACTGCCGCAGATCGACCGTCGACAAGGGCAGGGCTGAGACAGTCGAGGAGGAGCTCTGCTTGCAGCCGGAGTCGGCGTTGGACCACATCGTCTGGAGCAGGTAACCGTGACCGGCGAGCAGCTGGTTGTACGGCGACCCGTTGGCGGCGAATCCGATCGGCGTCCCGGTCTGCGGGCCGTTCTGACATTTGTCGCCGACCTCGAACCCGTTCGGGTCCATCCAGCCGGCGCCGATTGGATCCGTGATCGCCTCGACCGCCTCATGGGCGACGGTGTTGAGCGTCGACTCGGCCTCGGGATTGCCCTGCGGGTCACTCCCCGGCGGCGGAGTGAACTCGATCAGCGGATCGGGGATGGCCGCGTACACCGCCGCGCCATTGCCGACGTTGAGCAGCGAGTGATAACCGGCGTATGCGTTCGTCGCGCAGGCGCCGACGCCGATGCAGGTGTCCACATCAGGCGGGAGAAAGATGAACCAGATGTCGTGTAGCCCGCGGCCACCAGGGTCGTGAGCCTGAATGTTTCGATCGATCTCCCGCTGGAGCTCGAGGTCGGTTACGCAGGTGGCGATGCCCGAGGGCGAGGCGCATTGGTGGGCGCCGGCCGGGTACGGATTGCCATCGGTCATCGAGTCTGTGCTCGGGTTGTAGGAGATCCGGTAGCGGCCGGGCCCGAGCCCGTCCGGGTACTGCCCGAGGACGGAGAAGACGTTGCCGACGCTGCCCGAATCGTGGGCCGCATCGCTGAGGAACTGCTGGATCAAGCCCTTGTAGGACAGCGTCCCCCGCGACGGCGCGGGACTGAAGTGGAATCCGGGCCCGGCCCAGAAGATCGTGTGGATCCGGACGTCGTGCATCACCTCTCCACCGTGGTAGACGAGCGGGAAGCTGGTCGCCTTCGCCAGGTCTGGCTGTTGTCCATGGGCTGGCATGAGCCCGAGGGCGTGGCCGATGCGAGGTCGGAACGCAGTCCGGGCGAGACCGACCGGCGGTGTTGTGCACAGGGCCACCAGCGCCGCAGCGAGAAGGCCGAGGGCCAGCTTCTTGCTCCCCACGACCGAGACGTTATCGCACGGTTCCTCACCCGGTAGCATCAAGCCGGAACTGACAACCAGGGGGGCTGGCGGGAAGCCGGCTGAGATAGCGCCCCATCGCGACATGCGACCCGGCGCTGACCCTTCGAACCTGTGGGGTAATGCCCGCGGAGGGAGCGAGAAGAGCGATGATCGAGGCTCCAGCGAGGGAGCCGCGCGATCTGCATCGACCCGGAGCGGTCAGGGTCGAGATCGTGAGCCGCACGTTCAGCAACCGGGGTAGCCGGGTGCAGGCGCTGGATGCCGTCTCGCTGCAGGCCGGGCCCGGCGAGGTGGTTGCCGTCGTCGGCCCCAGCGGCTGCGGCAAGACGACGCTGCTCGAGCTGATCTGCGGGTTGCAGCGGCCCGATCGCGGCACCGTGACGGCCGAACCCGCGGCGCTGATGCCTCAGCGGGATCTGCTGCTGCCGTGGCTGAGCGCGCTCGACAATGCGGGACTCGCGCTGCGCGCGCGCGGGATCGGCCGGACGCAGGCCCGCGCCCAGACGGCGCCGTGGCTGGCCCGGTTCGGGCTGGGCGGCTTCGAGCTGGCCCGCCCGTCGGCGCTGTCCGGGGGGATGCGCCAGCGCGTGTCGTTTCTCCGCACGCTGCTGGCGGGAAAGCCGGTGCTCGCGCTGGATGAGCCGTTCGCCTCGCTCGACGCGATCACCCGCGCGGAGATGCAGGGCTGGCTCGGCCACGTGCTCGAACAAGAGCCACGCACGGTGGTCCTCGTCACCCACGACGTCGAGGAGGCGGCGATGTTGGCCGACCGCATCGTCGTTATGTCCGCCCGCCCGGGCCGGGTGGTAGCCCAGATCGAGATCAAGCTGCCGCGGACGCGGCGGCGAACGGACCCCGAGGTCATCGCGCTGCGGGAGCAACTCCACGGCGCTCTGGGGATGGGCTCATGAGGATTGCGTGGCGGACCTTGCCGCCCCTGGCGCTGCTCGCGACGCTGCTCGGGGTCTGGGAGCTGTACGTGGACCTCGGTGGGGTCGACGGGGTGATTCTGGCCGCGCCGCACCAGGTCGCGCAGGCGATCTTCGAGGACCGCTCGCTGCTGTGGAGCAACTTCCTTGTCACCATGCAGGAGGTTGGATTCGGCATCGCCTTGGCGGCTCCGGTGGGCGTGGCGCTGGCGGTGCTGATCCACCTCTCGAGCACGCTGCGCGGTGCCGCGTACCCGCTCGTGGTCGCCTCCCAGACGATCCCGATCGTCCTGCTCGCGCCGCTGCTGATGCTGTGGTTCGGGTTCGGGATCCTGCCCAAGGTGATCGTCGTCGCGCTGGTGTCGTTCTTCTCGATCGTGGTCACCACGCTCGACGGGCTGGCCGGAGTCGACCCGCAGATGCTCAAGCTGATGCGCACGTTTGACGCCTCCCGCTGGCGGACGCTGCGC
>CAXMLR010000169.1:0-1947 GCA_964194275.1 uncultured Solirubrobacterales bacterium | reverse complement strand
GAGCCATGGCTGGTCCTAACCGGCGACGCGCTGCTGGTCGGCGACGCCGGCCGCCCTGACCTGCACGCCCACGGCGAGCACTCGGTCGAGGAGATGGCTCGCGAGCTGTACCGCTCGCTGACCGAGAAGCTGCTCGAGCTGCCGGATCACCTGGTCCTGTATCCGTCTCACTACTCGGGGTCGGTCTGCGGCCGCGGCCTATCGGCCAACCCGATCTCGACGATTGGGTTCGAGCGCCGCCACAACCCCGCCCTGCAGTTCGACTCCGAGGACTCGTTCGCCGACGCGCTCACACGCGACATCCCGCCGGCGCCCGGGCAGCAGGCTGCGGTCGTCGCCGCCAACCGCTCCGGCCGCCCGGCTGTCCAAGTCGCTTGAACGCTAGGTCGGTCCGTCTGGGGCTGCGCGAGAACGCCGCGCAGTTCTCGCTGCTCGTGCTGGTCAACGCGTTCGTCGGCGCGATGGTCGGCCTCGAGCGCTCGACGCTGCCACTGGTCGGCCGTGAGAACTTCGGGCTTCACTCGAGCGCCGCCGTGCTGTCATTCATCGTCGCGTTCGGGACCGCCAAAGCGCTCACCAACCTCGCCGCTGGCACGCTCGCGCGACGCGCCGGACGGCGACGACTGCTGATCGCCGGGTGGGCCGCCGCGCTGCCCGTACCGGTGCTGATCGCGGCCGCGCCCAGCTGGGGGTGGATCGTCGCCGCCAACGCGCTGCTCGGAATCAACCAAGGTCTCGCGTGGTCCATGACCGTCGTGATGAAGATCGACCTCGTCGGCCCCCGCCGCCGCGGGCTTGCGCTCGGACTCAACGAAGCCGCCGGCTACGGCGGCGTCGCGCTCGCCGCCGGGCTCAGCGGCCTGCTCGCTTCACAGTTCGCCGCCCGCGACGTGCTCGTCGTCGCGGGTGCGATCATCGCGCTGACAGCCTTCATGCTCTCGGTGCTGTTCGTCCGCGACACCGCCACGCACGTAGCGCTCGAGCAAACCCACCAGCCACCCGGTACAGACGGCGCGCCGCCACGGCTGCGCACCGCGTTCGCGCAGGCCAGCTACCAAGTCCCCGCCCTGCGCTCCTGCTCGCAGGCCGGGCTGGTCAACAACCTCAACGACGGGTTGGCATGGGGGCTCCTACCGCTGTTCCTCGCCGCGCACGGCGCCAGCGTCGGTGAGGTCGGGCTCGTCGCCGCCGTCTACCCCGGCGTGTGGGCCGTCGTGCAGATCGCGACCGGCCACTGGTCAGACAGGATCGGCCGCAAACCTCTGATCGTCGCCGGCATGCTCCTGCAAGCCGCTGCGCTCACGATCCTCGCCCTCAGCGGCGGCTCCGTCGCAACCGCGACCGCCACCGCCGTCCTACTCGGACTCGGAACCGCGTTCGTCTACCCCACCCTGATCGCCGCGATCTCCGACGCCGTCCCCCCGATCGCACGCGCGCCCGTCGTCGGGGTCTACCGCTTCTGGCGCGACCTCGGCTACGCCCTCGGAGCGCTCACCGCCGGCGCCGTCGCCGACGCCCTCGGGTACGCCGGCGCGATCGCGATCGTCGCCGCGCTCACCGCCGCCTCCGGCCTCTGGGCCCTCATCGACATGCCGAGACCCGAACCGCGGCAACCCACAAACCACGACCCGGGGTCCGTGCCGATGCCGACCAGCGCCGCTCGCGCGAGCATCTCACGATGAACGCCCCGCATCGAGCCCCGCGCGTTGCTGCGACGGGATTGGGCTGTCCGCCTTCGGTCTGTAACGAGGGAGAGCGCGAACTCGCTACGGTGCGCGCAGGGGGGCGGGCCGTGGCCGGGTTGCTCCGGGATCGGGTGGGTTCGATCTCGGTTGCCGATCGAGAGCAGCAGCGCGATCGCGCCCAGCGCGCCGATGATTGCGATCAGCGAGCCGGGGTCGGGAATCTGGGCATTGGTCTCCGCCGAGGCGCCGATGAGATGGGTGG
>CAXMLR010000168.1:0-8349 GCA_964194275.1 uncultured Solirubrobacterales bacterium | reverse complement strand
CGGGGAGGTTCTCATGGCCACCGTCAGCCGCCACCGCGATTGAGCGCCTCAGGCGATCACATGTTGACCAGAGAAGCGACGGCTGCTAACTTAGAGTTGTGGTCCGCCAAACAAAGATCTCGCCCGCTGTTGAAGATTACGCGAAGGCGCTTTACTCGCTTGAGGTCCGAGGCGAGGGACCGGTAGGAACCAACGCCCTCGCCGAGCGGCTGGGCCTCACCCCGGGGTCAGTGTCGGCGATGCTCCGCAAGCTGGACGAGCTTGGCCTGCTCACCCTGACGCCCTACCGCGGAGTCCAGCTGACCATGCAGGGCCGGCGCCTCGCGCTCGAAGTGATGCGCCACCATCGACTGATCGAGCTGTTCCTGGCCGAGCAGCTGGAGATGCCGTGGGATCTGGTCCACCAGGAGGCCGAAGTGCTTGAGCACTGGCTCTCCGAGGACCTCGAGGCGGCGATCGCCGAGAAGCTCGGTCACCCCGCGGTCGATCCGCACGGCGATCCGATCCCGACCGCGGATCTGCAGATCGACGAGGGGGCGACGGTGAGCCTCGACTCTCTGGAGCCTGGTGAGACGGGCGTGTTCGTGCGTGTCTCCGATGCGGATCCCGAGATGCTGCGGTTTCTGGCCGAGCGGGGAATCGCCCCCGGCGCGCGCCTTCGGGTAATCGACAAGCAGCCCTTCGAAGGCCCCGTGTTCTTGAACATCGCGGGAGACGACGTCGCACTCGGCGGTCGGCTCGCCACCGCAATGCGAGTCGAGCTCGATCGGGCGATCGCATGACGATGCCTGAGAAGAGCCAGAGAAGAGCCTTCTAGATGGAATCGACGGCCGCCGACTCCACGCTCCCGCCTGCGTGCCCGCCGCTGACCGGCGAGGACCGCGCGCGCTCGCATGACCGCTCACGCGTACACGTCGCGCGCACGCTTGGCAAGCGCCACCACCTGATCTGGCTGTTGGTCGGGCCGGGCATCCTGGCGATGCTCGGCGAGAACGACGGCCCGAGCATGATCTCCTACGCCGCCGACGGCGCCAGATACGGCCTCGGGTTCTTCCTGCCGTTTATTGTCGTCCTGTTCGCGATGGCCTACGTGTGTCAGGAGATGTGCATGCGCATTGGCGCCGTGACCCATCGCGGATTCGGAGAGCTCGTGCTGCAACGCTTCGGACGCGTTTGGGGGTGGTTCGGGGCCGGCGATCTGGTGTTTACCAACCTCGTCACCCTGGTGTCTGAGTTCGTCGCGATCCGCGTCGGGTTGGCGTATTTCCATCTTCCCGCCTGGGTGGCGGTTGCTCTGGGGCTTTTGCTGGTCGTCTCCACGATCACCAGCGGGCGATATTGGCGCTGGGAACGTGTCGTGCTTGTGATGGCCTTATTCAATGGCCTGTTCCTGGTTGCGGCGATCCTCGTCAAGCCCGATTTGGCTTCGATCGGGCACTCGTTCGCGACCTTCACTCCCTTCCCGGGCGGAAGCTTCAACACGCTGCTTCTGCTGATCGCCTCGACGATTGGAGCGACCGTCACGCCGTGGATGATCTTCTTTCAGCAGAGCGCCTCGGCCGACAAGGGGATGACCCCCGCAGACGTGAAGCACGGACGGCTCGACACCGCTCTGGGAGCCGGCCTGGCCGCCATATTCGGCTGCGCCGCTCTGATCGCCGGGGCCGCCCTGGTGACCCACAACGGCTCGACTGTCCAGGGCCTCTCAGGAGCCGGATTTCCCGGCGCGCTGCGGCACGTCGCCGGCGGTGCGGCGGGCACCGTGTTCGCGATCGGCCTGATTGAAGCCGGTGCCGTGGCGATTCTGACCATCTCGGCCAGCACCGCGTATGCCGCCGGGGAGTGCATCGGCGTCTCACATAGCTTCAACAGCACCCCGCGACGGGCGGCGATCTTCTACGGCGCCAACATCGGCGCGGCGATGATTGCCGCGGCGGTGATCCTGATCCCGGGCGCTCCGCTGCTCTCGATCGCGCTGAACGCCAACGTGCTGGCTACCGTCCTGCTGCCCGTCGTGCTGGTGTTCATGCTGATGCTCGCCAACGACCGCCCGTTGATGGGACGCTGGGCCAACAAGCGCTCCACCAACCTGATCGGCGGAGGCGTGATCGTCTTCGTCGCGATCTGCGGGGCGACCTACGGCATCGACTCGTTCCTGCAGAGCGTCCACATCATCTCCGGAGGCTGACGTGAGCGACTCGGACTCGCCCCGCGACGAAGTGGCGCGCCTGATGGCCGTGCACGAGCCCTCCGATCACGAGGAGCTGATCATGTTTCTCGAACGCGACCAGCTCGTCGCCGACACCTCCCGGCCCGTGCCGCGAGCGCGCCTCGGCCAAGGCGCCAAGATCGCGCTATGGGGCCTGCGGATTTTCGTGCTCGTGGTCAGCTTCATGGTCATCTACACCTTCGTGCACCAATTGGGATGAGTGGCACCACGCGACCGGTGATGGTGACCGCATGACTTCGAGCCCGCGACCCCACGTCGCCTGACGAGCCCAGCTTCGACGCTCTGCCGGGCAGGGCCGACCGCGTCGAGAGCGCTCTCGGCTCGGCCGGATATGGACAGTGCTGAGGAGTGTCGATGCCAAAGCCAACGTCGGCACACAGCTCGAGCGTCTCCCTGCCGCGGATGACCTCGCGCAGGGCTTGCGGGTGCGTGCCGATGAGCTGCTCGACCAGTTCGTGAACGCCAGGCGTGCGGCCGCAGCTGGACCCGAGATCGGTTGCATCCTCGGAGTCAGCAAGCATGCCGCGCAGCAACGGTTCGTCGCTCTCTCAGCTCCGCAGGACGGTTCCATGCCCGGCCTGATGCCGGAGGCGGCGGGGGGGAGGAGGAGGTTGTTCTTCCCTGCTCGTCAGGCCCGCGAGCTCGGCCGTCGCTACGTTGGCCCTGAGCACCTGGTGCTTGGCTCCTCCTCTGGTCCGATGAGCTATCGGGCCGAGCGCTGGCAGAACTCGGAGTTACCCCGGCGGCGCTCTGCGTCCGTGTCGGCGAGCGGCTGGGCACCGGGCTGCCGCGGTCGGACGGGTCGCGGGATCGCGCCGCCGGAGCTGTAGCCTGCCCGCGCGATGACGCGCGTGCTCACGATCGGCGTCTACGGGTGGGATCTGGACAGCTGGCTCGCCGCGCTGGCCGAGGCTGAGGTCGCATTGCTGCTCGATGTTCGCCAGCGGCGCGGCGTGCGCGGACGCGAGTATGCGTGGGCCAATTCGGTGCGCCTGCGGCTGGCACTCGCTCGGGCCGGGATCGCCTACCGCCACCACCGGGAACTGGCGCCGACCACCGAGCTGCGGCACCTCCAGTACGCCGAGGACGCTCGGCAGAGAGTCGGCAAGCGCTCCCGCGTAGCACTTGCCCCCGAGTACCGGCGTCGCTACACGCGGGAGATCCTCGACCAAGTGAACCTGGCGCCGATCGTGGAGGGGGTTCCGACTCAGGGCGCGGCGGCGCTGTTCTGTGTCGAGCGCGACCCTGAAGCATGCCACCGGTCGATCATTGCGGATCGTCTGAGGGCGGAATACGGGGTGGCCGTGGCTCACCTGCGCCCGCAGTGACCTCGTCCTCAGCCAACCAGTGTTCGGTCAGGGTGAGCCAGAAGGCGAGGCCGGCGAACTCTCGATAGCGACCAAATGCCCGGACCATTCCGGTGTCGGTGATGCGTGCGCGTCCGGTCAGCCTGCGGTACGTGGGCCGCGTCCACGAATCCAGCACGAGCCTGCGGTACCGGCCGATCAGCATCATCACGTGCGCGATCGCATACGGCCCGACTCCCGCCAGCGACAGCAGCTGCTCGGCGATTTCATCGTCTCCGAGCGCAGGGTCGTTGAAACGCTGAAGGTCGAGCCGTCCCTCCGCGACCTCCGTAGCGAGCGTGCGCAGGTACGGGCCACGGTAGCCCGCGCGCGCGACGTCGCGGTAGAAGGCATCGTCGGCCTCGGCCATCGCCTGCGGGGTCGGGAACGCCCGGAGGGCCGGGGCGCCCTCGGCCGGCCGGCCGAGCTCGCCCACGAGCGCGCCGACCATGCGCTCGGTGCCAGACCAAGCGCAGTTGGTCGTGCAGATCGTCTTGACCACATCCTCGAACACGGTCGGGCTGCGCAGCATCCTGCCCGCCCCGATGGCCACCCAGCCGAGCGCCGGGTCCGCGGCAGCGACGCGATAGAACGGGCTGAGGTCCTCGTCGAGTCGCAACATCACCCGCAGTTGCGCGAGCAGCGACTGCGCGACCACGGTCGGCGGCGACTTGGCGCCCTGGGGCGCCCCCGCGACGGCGTGCCCCGGGCGCGATGCCGTGAGCTCAACGGCCCAGGCCCGGCCGGCGGCGGGTAGCACCGTCTGGAGACGAGACCCGTCGCGCTCGATCTCGTTGGGCGGCAGATTCGCTACGCCGTGGGAGAGCAGGGTGCGCGAAAGATCCACCGGCTCCCCGCCGGCCCCGCGGAGCTTGATCGCAGCGGTCCAACGCACACGCTCGGGCACGGCTCGATCCTACGGCGGCTAGCCGCCGAGCACTGAAAGACACGACGGGCAGAGCAGCGTGGGCAAACGCCGGCATGCTCATCGCCACGGCACCGGCGAGCACCGCCGCAGCGTCGAACCGCATGATCAGTCTCCTCCCGCTGCGGCGTGGCGGTCGTACACGGAGTTCTGGTTAGTGACAGCCCCGCCGGGGGTATGGCAGCGGTGTGAGTCCTTCGGGTCTTAGTACGCGCCGGCAGCTGACGCCGCTGGAGCCAATCGTCCGTGCCATCGAGAACGCCCGGTCCCTCGACGCCGTCGCCAAGCCGGTCGCCAAGACCGTGCGCACGCTCCTGTCCGGAGGCCGGATCAAGGACGCGGTGAGCGGCACCTGGCTTGGCCACGCGGTGCACCCGATGCTGACCGATGTCGTGATCGGAAGCTTCACGAGCGCGACGCTGCTGGATCTGCTCGGTGGCGAGGAACTCGGCGCGGCCAGCGAACGCCTGATCGCCGTCGGGATCGCGGCCTATGGCCCGACCGCGCTGACCGGGGTCAACGACTGGGCCGACGCTGAGCCCGCCAACGATGCCGTACGCCGTGCGGGTCTGGTGCACGCCACCAGCAACGCGTTGGGCTTGGCGCTTTACACGGCGTCGCTGGTGACGCGCCGACGCGGGTCACGCGGCAAAGGGGTGCTGCTCGGAAGCGTCGGTTGGTCCGTGCTGGGCCTCGGAGCCTATCTCGGTGGTCATCTGACGCTGAACCGGGGCATCGGCCCGGATCAGACGGTATTCGACCCGGGATCATCCGATTGGCTTCCCGCCGCGGACGCGGGGCAGCTGTCACCCGGGCGCCCGACGCGGGTGGTGGTGGGGGACACGCCAGTGATGCTGCTCAAGGACGGTGAGTCGGTCTACGCGATCCACGATCGCTGCTCGCACCGCGGCTGCTCGCTCAGCGACGGCGAGCTCGACGGGCGGGAGATCGTCTGCATCTGCCACGGATCTCGCTTCGACCTGCGTGACGGCTCGGTCAAACGCGGCCCAGCGACCGCCGCCCAACCGGCATTTCAGGTCCGTGACCGCGACGGCGTGATCGAGGTCCGTCGCCTCTCGCCGGTCTCAGCCTGAGGGCTGCTCGTCGTCGCTGCGGAACGAGCGAAACCGCTCGGTCATCTCTTCGTCGACGCCGCTCACGCCGTCGTTCTCGGACGCATTCTCGGCCTCATCCGGAGGGCGCTGAGTGGTGTTTGCCTGCTCGATCACACTGTCGAGAAAGAAGCGCAGCTTGTCCTCCCCACCGGGAGCGACGCCGTCGACGCGGACGGTCTGCTTCTTGATCCGCACGCGTCCCCAGTCGCCGCCGCCCAGCAGCCGAACCGTGTCCGCGAAGCTGCGCTTCCACTCCGACGAGGCCTCGCCGTCGAGCTCAACGGTGAGTTCTCCGTGCTTGACCTTGGCAGAGTTCCAGTTCAGGCTGAGTTCGGACATGCGGTTTTCATACCCGCGCAACCGTGAACCTAGCCAGGAACTGCTCGATGGACGTCCCTGAGCTGGTGCTGCGGCCGGGTCGGCCGCGAGCCTCGTCGCTGCACTGCTCGCCCGCGCCATGGCGCCGCCAGCGTGATCCTTTGCGGTGACGCGCCGGACAAGTCAGCCGTCGGCGGGTTGGCGCCCAAGCAGGTAGTCGAGCGTTCGTTGTCCCAGCGTGGCGGCGATTTGCAGCTCGCGGGCACTCGGCGCAGGCATGTCCCCGATGGTCTCCAGCACCTCGGTCGCCACCTCCGGCGCGAGATCGTGGAGCAGTTCTGCCGCGGCGCCGGCCGCGGCGTGCGCAACGGCGGGCTCCGTGGTCAGGAGTACCTCGAAGCGACGTGAGCCAGGACGCCTGCCGTCAGGCGGAAGCTCCCAGGCCGCGAGGCAGCCTCGGGTATCCGGCGAGTGCAGCAGGAGCGACCACTCCCGGGCGAGCGGATCCGCCTGCGCGACAGGAATCTCGCAGACCCCCTCACGGGTTCGGCGGAACGCGTCGAAATCCGCCAAGGCAACGGTCAGATCGGCGGCTCGGCCAAGGTCTCGCCAACGGGACTCGACGCGGCGGAAGTTCTCGACGCGCTGGAAGCTGCCGATCACTACTCCGTGCCGGCCCCGGCTGAGGTATTCGTCCTCGATTGCCCGCGTCAGTTCGAGCAGGGGACCCCGCTCCAGCACGAGCGTCGGCACGCTCGGACAGCGGTCGCGGATCCGCGCAAACATCGAAGTCGGCTTGACAACGTCGTGGGCGCGGGTGGCGAGAATCGCGGCGGGAAGCGAGATTCCGGCGGCCCGGAGCCGCAGCACCTCGCGCACCAGATCGGCATCGCGGCTGCTGTAGCGACGGTGGCCGCTGGGGAGCCGTTGCGGGACCGGAAAGCCGTAGCGGGCCTCCCACATTCGTAGCGTGCCCGCCGGAATGCTCACGCGCTGGGCCAGCTGCGCGGTGGTCAACTCGGGCCGCCTGAGGGCGGAAGGCACGCTGAGATCCATGCTGGCGCGACATAGCTTATACAGGATGTTGCATAAAACTCAACATCCGGTATGGTTACGGCCATGAGGCTTGCGGTCACCGGTGCCACGGGGATGATCGGAACCGCCGTGGTCCGTGCCGCGCTTGCGCGCGGGGACCAGGTGGTTGCGCTGTCTCGCAGCCGCGAGCGAGCGCAGTCGCAACTCGGTGATCAGGTCGAGGTTCACGAGTGGCAGGACCCGTTCAGCGAGCCTCCACCTGCGGCCGCGCTCGAGCATGCCGACGCCGTGCTGCATCTGCTCGGTGAGCCGGTGGCCCAGCGCTGGAGCGCCGAGGCCAAGCAGAGGATCCGCGATTCCCGAGTCTTGAGCACGCGTGCGCTGGTCAGCGCGCTCGCCGCGTTGGCGCAGGAGCGCCGGCCGGCGGCGTTGGTCTCGCAGTCGGCCACAGGCTTCTACGGGCCCCGCGGGCCTGAGGCAATCGACGAGAACGCGTCCCCTGGGAGCGACTTTCTGGCCGATGTCGTCGTGGCCTGGGAGGCCGAGGCGCGGGCGGCTGGCCGCTCCGGAGTGCGGGTGGTCGTTACGCGGACCGGAGTGGTTCTGGCCAAGAACGGCGGAGCGCTGGCGAAGATGCTGCCACCGTTCCGTCTGGGCATTGGCGGTCCGGTCGGCGGGGGCCGTCAGTATGTCCCCTGGATCCACCTCGATGACATCGTCGGCGCGCTGCTGCGGTGTCTCGACGACAGCAGTTTCACCGGGCCGATCAATCTGACCGCGCCGAAGCCGGCGACCAACGCCGAGCTCTCCCACGCGCTCGGACGCGTGCTGCACCGTCCGGCCGTTCTCCCAGTGCCGGGACTGACGTTGCGGATCCTCTATGGCGAGATGGCGGAGATCGTGACAACCGGTGCGAACGTCGTCCCCGCGCGTCTGACTGAGCTCGGCTATGAGTTCGCGCACCCCGAGCTCGAACCGGCCCTCCGCGACGTCCTCGATCGGACATGAGGACGTACACCCTGCAGCGTGAGCAGGTCGTTGACGCGCCGCTGGATGAGGTGTTCTCGTTCTTCTCGCAAGCGAGCAATCTGGAGGCGCTGACACCGTCCTGGCTTCGTTTCAAGGTGCTCACGGCAGAGCCCATCGCAATGCACAGCGCCACCTTGATCGCGTACGCGTTGCGCCTGCGCGGGGTTCGTCTGCACTGGGTCTCGCTGATCGAGGAATGGGAGCCGGGCCGTAAGTTCGTGGACCGTCAGCTGCGTGGGTTCGAACCCGCGCCCGCGCGCGAACCCGCGCCCGCGCGCGAATGACCGCGCTGCTCTGGCTGCGCCGCGACCTTCGCGTCCACGATCACCCGGCGCTGCACGGCGCCATGGC
>CAXMLR010000167.1:0-11281 GCA_964194275.1 uncultured Solirubrobacterales bacterium | reverse complement strand
CAACTTCTACAGCGCCTGGGACAACCTCGACGAGATGCGCGTGCGATCGACTGCCCATGCGAACACGACTTCGAGGGTGCCGACGAAGCGGAGCTGTTCCGGCTGTGCCGCGAGCACGTCGACACCGACCACCGCGAGCCGCAGCGACGATCAGCTCCGCGAGCGGATCGCCGCCGACGCCTACGAGGTGGTGAGAGTCGCATGAACGCCGGAGTCTGGATGCGCGAGAACCTCACCACGCAGGGCTACTGCCTCAATGATGCCGAGCGTCGCGAGCTCGCGGTCGCCCTGCGGTTCTCGACCGGGCTGTGCCTGAGCCTCGTCGTCGTCGCGCTTGTGCTCCCGTCCCCGATCATGATCTTCGCGCTGACGGGCATAGGCTTGGTCGCCAGCTTCGCGGCCCGTCATCCGTTCGACCACCTGTGGAACCACGCGGTGCGCCATCTCGTCGGCGGGCCGGTGCTGCCGCCCAACCCGCGTCGGCGTCGTGACGCGTTCAAGCTCGCGACCGTCTGGCTCGCGATCGTCGGGACGCTCTTCGCCGCCGGCGCGGGCGCGGTCGCGCTCATCCTCGGCGGGTTGCTGCTCGCGGCGTGCGTCACCGTGACCACGACCAATTTCTGTCTGCCATCCGAGATGTTCGCGTGGCTCGAGCGCCGGCGGGCGCCCACCAACCCAATCACCAAATGAGGAGAGACACCCGATGAGCACCGAAGTCCTACAGCTCGATTTCAGCGAGCTCAAACAACGCGTCCAGGCCATGTATGAGGAAGTCGCGCTGGAGCCTGAGCGCGAGTTCCACTTCGAGACCGGCCGTGCGCTCGCCGAGCGCCTCGGCTACCCACGCGCCGATCTGGACCGCATCCCCGCCGCGGCGATCGACTCGTTCGCCGGCGTCGGCTGCTTCCTCGACCTCGCCGCGATCGTCCCGGGTGAGACCGTGCTCGACCTCGGCAGCGGCTCCGGGATGGACAGCTTCCTCGCCGCAAACCAGACCGGCGCCGGGTGCGTGATCGGCGTCGACATGACCGCCGCGCAGCTCGCCAAGGCTCACCGCCTGGCCCAGGAGAGCGGCTTCACCGGCGTCGAGTTTCGCGACGGCTACATCGAGACGCCGCCAGTAGACGACGGCAGCGTCGACTGCGTGATCTCGAACGGCGTCATCAACCTCTCCCCGGACAAGCCGGCCGTGTTCGCGGCCGCGGCGCGCGCTCTGCGGCCAGGCGGCCGTCTGGCGCTGGCGGACATCGTCACCGAGCACCAGCTCCCGGAAGGCGTCACCTGCGACGCGGCGCTGTGGGCCGCGTGCATCGGCGGCGCGATGCAACGCGACGCGTACCGCCAGGCGATCGAATCAGCCGGCTTTGAGATCGAGACCTGGCGGCAGAACACCGAGTACCGGTTCGTTTCAGAGCGCGCCGACAACGCCACCCACAAGTACGGCGTCACCAGCATCTCGCTGCTGGCGCGGAAGGGATCGCGACGATGAGCAGCAAGGTCGTCATCAACCTCACCACCGGGCTCGAGGATGCCGAGCGCGTGATGATCGCGTTCCTCGTCGGCGGCGCCGCACTCGGCAAGGGCAGGGAGGTCGCGATGTTCCTGACCAAGGACGCCGTGCATCTCGCCCTTCCCGGCAAGGCCAGGGGAGTGGCATGCGAGGGGTGCCCGCCGATTGAGCGGCTGTTCGAGCAGTACGCCGAAGGCGGCGGCGAGCTGCTCATCTGCCCGATCTGCGTGAGCTCACGCGGCCTGGACGGCAGCGACTTCGCCGCCAACGCGCGCGTCGCCGGCGCCACCGCGCTATGGGAATGGATCGGCGACGACCCAGCGACGGTCTTCAGCTACTAACCACGCTCGCCCGACGCCAGCTAGCCGCGTGGGAAGCTGATCCGTTCCGGGTGCGGCGCGGCGCTCGCAGAACTCGACACAAGCGACGTGCGAGTCCTCGCGTGCTCACGCGCTCTCCGAGCTCATAGGCGTCCCCGCCCAGTCAGCGCGTCGCGGGTCTCCCGAACGATCACCGCTGAGCCCGCCAGCGGATCGAACGCCCGTTTGCCAGACGTGTCCGGCCAGTGCGCGCCCGACGGTTGCGATCGGCGGTCGGCACTTCCCGGCGCTCGGACCGCTGCCGTATTTCGCCCATCTGCTCATCGACACTGCGGTGAGGCCTACCACACAACCTCGCCAGTAACGAGCGGGTCAAAGCAGACGTTTGCGGCGCCCGATCGTGGCTTCCGCGTCGTCGCCGGCGAATGTCCGTCTTGGCGATCATCCGCGTCCTGAATGTGTGGGGCAGATCGTGAAAGCGCAACGACCGGAGCCCCGCCCGGTCCAGCGCTGCCTTGTAACGCCGGCGCAATGCCGACCCGTCGAGAAAGCCGCCGCCCTCGCCGACGAAAACCAGATCGTCGTCCCCCGCCCAGTCAAGCCGGCGACTGAGCGCAGCCAGGGCCGAGGCGACGTCGGGCGCCAGCGGCACCGCCCGCACCTTGCCTGACTTAGGGGTCGTCAGCTGCCCGGCGGCAAATGACGCCCGTACACGGACGACCGAGCCCGCGAAGTCGACGTCCCGCCAATGCAGCGCGAGCAGCTCGCCCATCCGCAGCCCGGTGAACGCTGCCGTCAGGAACAGGGCACCGTCTTGCTCAGAGGCTGCCGCCCGCACGAGGGCCCACACCTCCTCTGGTGAGAACACCTCGATGTCGCCACTGGAGCGCTGGGGGTGCTTCTCGACCCGGGCCAGCGGGTTCACCGACAGCCCGTAGACCGTCTGCGCCCGCCGGAAGATGCCATGCATGACGATCAACAGCTTGTTCTTCGAACGATTCGACAGACCAGCCAGCGACCGGCGCCAAACTTCGATCACCGCCGGCGTCACGTCCTCGAGCGCCATCGCACCGAAGCTCGGTAGCAGCCGGCCGTTGACGATCGAGCGGTAGTCCTGCAGCGTCGTGGGCTTGCGTTCACGATCCTCGGCGACGAACCGCAGCCACTCGGCCGCCGCATCGGCGAACGTCGCGCCGCTCCGCGCCATGCCGCGCGTCCTCCAGCGCCGCCCGCAGCCAGACCTCGGCGAGCCGCTTAGTGAAGGCCGGCGAGCGACCGCGGTCGGTCCACGCCGGCCCGAGCTTCTTCTGGACCTGGCGGGGACATATTCTCCGGGGCGACCGCTCCGCCACGCCAGAAAAATGGCGATACCAGGACTTTCTCAATGCCGCCGGTGGGGATCGAACCCACGACCTTCGGATTAAAAGTCCGCTGCTCTGCCAGCTGAGCTACGGCGGCATGTTGTCATGATCGCGCACGCTCACACCGGGCGCGCGGTGGCCGATCAGCGCACGACCGCCACGGCTTCCATCTCCACGAGCATCCGGGGATCGATCAGGCCGCTGACCTCGACCATGGTCATCACCGGGCGGATATCGGCGAACGCTGCCCCGTGGGCGCGGCCGATGTCCTCCGAACGGGAGATGTCGGTCACGTAGGCGCGGACCTGGACGACGTCGGCCAGGGCCGCGCCGACTCGTCCGAGCTCGTGCTCGATCTTGCGCAGGATCTCGACGGTCTGCTCGTATGGCGTCTCGCCGATCACCGCTCCCGAGGGACCGACGGCCGTGGTGCCCCCCACCAGCACGAAGTCGCCGAAACGGACGATCCGACAGAATCCGAACGGTCCCTCCCAGGGCGAGGGCGGATCTCCGCCCAGGCGCCGGACGCCCGACGATTCCATCAGTGACGGAAATGGCGTCGGCCGGCAAACACCAGGATCCCACCGGCCGCGTCGGCCGCGGCCACGACCTCCGGGTCTCGGATCGACCCGCCCGGCTCGATGATCGCGGTGACCCCGGCTTGCATCGCCAACTCGGGCCCATCCGCGAAGGGAAAGTAGGCATCCGATGCCATCGCCGCGCCGGTCAGCTCCGAGCGCGCCTTCTCGAGCGCCAGGCGCACGGAATCGACGCGGCTCATCTGGCCTGCGCCGATCCCGACCGTGGCCAGCTCACGCGAGAGCACGATCGCGTTGGAGCGGACGTGCTTGCACACTTTCCAGGCGAACAGCATCTCGTTCCACTCGGCCTCGGTCGGATGACGCTCGGAGACCACCTGCATCTCCGTGCGGTCCTCTAGGTCGGCATCGCGGTCCTGCACCAGCATGCCGCCGATCACCTGCCGCAACTGGGGCTCGATCCTCGTCGCGGTGCGCCGCTCGCGATCGTCCAGGACCCGCAGGTTCGGCTTGGTGAACAGCACCTCAAGGGCGTCTTCGTCGTAGCCGGGAGCGAACAGCACCTCGACGAACTGGGCGCTCAGTGCCTCCGCCAGCTCCCGGTCGACGGGGCGGTTGAGACAGATCACGCCGCCGTAGGCGGACATCGGATCGCAAGCGAATGCGCGCTGGTATGCCTCGAGCGAGGTCGCGCCAACCGCTACCCCGCACGGATTGTTGTGCTTGACGATCACGCAGGCGGGAATCTGGAATTCGGCGAGCAGCAGTCGCGCCGAATCGAGATCAAGGAGGTTGTTGAAAGACAGCTGCTTGCCTCCGAGCTGAGACACCATCGAGAGGATGTGCACCCGCGCGCCGACCTGGGTGTAGTAGGCGGCCCGCTGGTGCGGATTCTCGCCGTAGGGCAGCTCGAGCGTCTTCTCAAACGCGCGCACCATCAACGGCGGGAAGTCCGCGCCCTTCTCCTGGAACCACCGCGCGATCGCCGTGTCGTAGCGAGCGGTGTAGGAAAAAGCCTCGGCGGCCAGGCTCTCACGCGTCGCGGGCGAGAGGCGGCGCTCGGACTCCCGCAGTTCATCCAACACGGCGTCGTAGCTCTCCGGGCTGACCACGGGCGCAGCGTAGGCGTGATTCTTGGCCGCCGCACGGATCATCGTCGGGCCGCCGATGTCGATGTTCTCAATCACCTCGGCATCGCCGGCGCCACGGGCCCCGGCGGTTCGCTCGAACGGATACAGGTTCACGCACACGAGGTCGACGATTTCGACACCGTGCTCGCGGACCGCGTGCATGTGCTCCGGGTTCTCACGGACCGCCAGCAAGCCGGCGTAGAGCTTCGGATGGAGTGTCTTGACCCGCCCGTCCATGATCTCCGGAAAGCCCGTGAGATCGGTGATCGAGCGGACGGCGATGCCCGCCTGAGCGAGTTCGCGAGCGGTGCCGCCGGTGGAGACGATCTCGATGCCGAGCTCAGCCAACCCCCGAGCGAACTCCACGATCCCCGTCTTGTCCGAGACGGACAGCAGCGCACGCGCCACCTGGACATCGCTCCCCTCTCTCATGCCCTCTCGACTCTACCGCTCGACGCGCACCCGACGCGGGTTGGCCGGATCGACAAAGACCGCGCCCCGTGCGATCAACCGCACCGCCTCGGGAAGCAGCTCGTGCTCGATCGGACGTAGCTCGGCCATCACCTGTTCTGGCTCCTGGGCGCCGGGCAGCTCGATCGCGCGCTGGAGGATGACGGGACCCGTATCGACGCCGTCATCGACGAAATGAACCGTGACCCCGAAAACCTTCACGCCGTAGGCCAGCGCCTGGGCCACCGCGTCCAGTCCGGGGAACGCCGGCAGCAGCGCGGGGTGCACGTTGATCACGTGACCGGGAAACCGGGCCAGAAACGCGTGGCTGAGCAGCTGCATGTAACCGGCGAGCACGACGAGCTCGACCCCTGAGTGGGCCAGCCACGCACCCATCGCGAGATCTCGCGCCCCCCGGTCGGGGTATTCGTCGCGGGCGAACACCGCACCGGAGACCCGCGATCGCTCCGCCCGCGCCAGCGCGCCGGCGCCGCGCTTATCCGAGGCCACCGCGACGACCTCAACGCCGTCACGGCCGTGGGCCTGGTCCAGCAGCGCCTGCAGGTTCGTGCCGGCGCCGGAGGCGAGCACGCCGACGTTCATGCCGCCCGCGGCGTTTCCCGTGGCGAGGCCCGCAGCTTCGGGAATCGCCCCCCGGTAGAGGAGAGCATTCCGGCGGCCAGCAGCTCATCGACCCGTCCCAGCACGTCGGCGGAACGGAGGTGCCCGAACGATCCGTACCCGTCCAGGTCATCGTAGGCGTACTCAGCGATCACCTTGGAGCGCCCGCCGCGGAGGATCTCCACGGCTCGCGTGCGGCCAACCGGCGGCTGAGCGCTCAGCACGACCTCAAGGATCGCCCCGTCGAGATCGCCGTCGTCGAGATGCCGGGCCGGTGGGCCGCTGGAGGGGAGCTTCGTCCGAGCCCCGAAGCCGCGCTCTTCCCACTGGTGGGTGGGGCCGTCGCAGACATCGCAGCACGCAGCGGTAGAAGCCGGATCGGTGTGGTCGCCGAAGTGCGAGAGCAGCGCCCGGCGCCGGCATCGCGAGCCTTCGACGTACTCCCAGATCGCGCGGTACTGAGTCCAGCGCGCGCGCTCGGCGTCCCGTGCCGATGCTCGACAGGCGCCGAGAGCCCGGGCGTCCCACACATGGGCGATCTGCCCCGCGACCCGGTCCGGAGATGAGGGCTCGGGCCGGAGCATCCGCGCGCGTGCCAGGTGCCCGATGATCGCGCGGACACTCTCGTCCTCGTGGCGGGCTCCGATCAGGCCGGCGAGCTCGGACAACGGCAGGTTGTAACGCCCGTCCAGTCCCGCCCAGCGCAGCCGCTCCGCCACTCGTTCAAACGCAGCGTCATCGACGCGTGCGCGTTCGATGAAGAAGACATGCAGTCCCTTGTCGCGCTGCTCGGCGAACAGGAGGCACTGAGCGCGAGCGCCGTCTCGTCCCGCGCGGCCAGCCTCCTGGTAGTAGGCCTCGAGCGACCCCGGCACCGTGGCGTGGCAGACGGTGCGCACGTTCGCCTTGTCGATCCCCATGCCGAACGCGTTGGTCGCCACGATCACCCGCGCGCGGCCGCTCATGAACTGCTCCTGCGCCTGAGTCCTGGCCTCACGCGCCAGCCCTGCGTGATAGGCGATCACCTCCTCCCCCAGCGTCGCCCGCAGTTGCTGGGCCAGGTCCTCGCTCGCCCGCCGGGTTCCCGCGTAGATGATCGCCGGCAGGGCGTCCGGCTCCGACAGCGCGGCGGCGATTCGCCGCTGCTTGTCCGCGGCGGTCGCGCACGGGATGACCGAGAAGGTCAGATTCGGCCGGTCAAAGCCGGTGGTGACGTGCACCGGGTTGCGCAGCTCGAGCCGGCGCACGATGTCTCCGGCAACCTGCGGCGTCGCAGTGGCGGTGAGGGCGACCATCGTCTGGGCGCCGACGGTGCGAGCGGCGTCGGCGAGGGCAAAGTAGTCGGGTCGGAAGTCGTGACCCCATTGGGACACGCAGTGCGCCTCATCGACGACGAACAGGCCGACCTGGGCGCGCGTGATCGCCTCCACGAACCGTGGCGCGGCGAAGCGTTCCGGGGCGACGTAGAGAAGCTTGATCTCACCGCGCGTCGCGGCCGCCACGGTTTCGACGTTCTGCGCTCCCGCCCGCTGCGCGTTGACCAGTCCAACCGCACCCGGGGCGATCTGCGAGAGCGCCTGGGCCTGATCATGCATCAGCGACACGAGGGGTGAGACGACGAGGGTGAGGTCGTCGCGCATCAGCGCGGGCAGCTGATAGCAGAGCGACTTGCCGGAGCCGGTCGGCATCACCACGAGTGCATCGCGGTCGCTCAGCGCGGCGCTCACCGCAGCCTCCTGACCGGGGCGGAACTGCTCGAACGCGAAGATCCGTTGCAGTGCCTCACGCGCGTCCATCCAAGCGACGATACCGGCGCCGACGGCGGTTGCCCGGGCTCTTGACGCAAGGGCAAGCCGGATTTGACAGGTCCGTGACAAAGAGTGTGTGGAACGTCACAACCCTGGGGGCGTCGAGGTCCCATAGTTCTCCTAAGACCGTGAGCAATGCCATCACGGCACAACCATCGGAGGCGCAATGCACCTCGCCGGCGGAGCAATCTTTTTCGGGGCGTTCCTGGTCATTTACTTCATGGTCGCGGTGCACTCGCTGTACACGCGACGGGGCAGCGCGATCAACCAGCACCCGTACCGCAACCCGTACGGGGACGCGCCAGGCGCGGGGCGCAAGAGCTCGCTATCGCACGACGAGCGGGCCTCTATCCACAGCGCGCGAGGCACCCGCTAGAGGCTTGGGGGCAGAGGCCGGCGCCAGGGGCGGGCGCCGGCCGCAGGAGGGCGGGCGCCGGGCGCAGGAGGGCGGGCGGCGGCAGCCGGCCCTGCGGGGCCGGCCGCCGGGAGGCGTCAACCCGCGTTGACCAGGCACAGCCCGGATGAACCAGCTAGGCGCGGACCAGCGGCGGCGAGGTCTCGAGTGCGAACTTGCCGTTCGCCTCTTCGGTGCCCGACAGCGGATATTCACCGCTGAAGCAGGCGTCGCAGTGCTCGGCCCGGGAGCCGCTGACCGCCTCGTAGACGCCGGCCAGCGACAGGTAGTGCAGCGAGTCGGCGCCGAGCTCTTCGGCGATCTCGGGCACCGTGCGTCCATGCGCGATCATCTCCTCACGCGTTGACATGTCGATGCCGTAGTGGCATGGGTGCTTGATCGGGGGAGCGGAGATCCGCAGGTGGACCTCGGCGGCGCCGGCGTCCCGGAGCATCTGGACGATCTGGCGGGTGGTGTTGCCCCGGACGATCGAGTCGTCGACGACGACCAGCCGCTTGCCGGCCACCACCTCGGGCAGCGGATTGAACTTCAGCCGCAGGCCGTGGCGGCGCAGCTCCTGGCCGGGTTGGATGAACGTCCGGGCGACGTAGCGGTTCTTAATGAAGCCGTCGTCCTGGGGCAGGCCGGCAGCGCGAGCCAGGCCGCGGGCGGCGGGATTTCCCGAGTCAGGCACCGGGATCACGACGTCGGCCTGCACGGGCGCCTCACGCCAGAGGATCTCGCCCATCCGCGAGCGGGCGACCTGCAGCACCGTGCCGTTCATCCGCGAGTCAGGCCGGGCGAAGTAGATGTACTCGAACACGCAGAACGCCTTGCGCTCGCCCTCGGCGACCATCTGCGTCTTGATCCCGCGGTCGGTCAGGGTCACGACCTCGCCGGGCAGAACGTCACGCAGGTAGCGGGCGCCGATCAGATCCAGCGCGCACGACTCCGACGCGACGGCGTACACCGGCATGCCGCCCGCCTCGTCTTCGATCATCCCGAGGCACAGCGGCCGCAGCCCATGAGGGTCCCGGAAGGCGACGACAGCGTCCTCGGTCATGACGACGGTCGAGAACGCTCCCCGCAGCCGTGGCAGGACGTCGGCCACCGCGTCCTCGATCCGCTCCGCGGGATGAGTGGCGAGCAGCGCCGCGATGATCTCCGAGTCCGAGGTCGAGCGGAACGGGACGTCGCGCCCGCGCAGCTCAGCGTGGAGCTCGACTGCGTTGATCAGGTTGCCGTTGTGGGCCAGCGCCAGCGTGCGGCGGTCATCGCGCACGATTGGCTGGGCGTTCTCCCACTCCGAGGAGCCGGTGGTCGAGTAGCGGACGTGACCGATCGCCATGTCGCCGACCAGCGAGCGCAGCGTGTGCTCGTCGAACACCTGAGCCACCAGGCCCTGATCCCGGATGGCCATGATGCTGCCCCCGCGGGGTGCGGTGGCGATCCCGGCCGACTCCTGGCCGCGGTGCTGGAGTGCGAACAGGGCGAAGTAGGCTAGGCGCGCGACATCATGTTCGGGCGCATAGATCCCGAAGACGCCGCACTCGTCGCGTGGTCCATCGCGGTGGTCGTTTACAAGAGGCATGGCATTTGCCAAGCATGGCTCAGCCCTCGGCCGGACTCCTGCCTGCAGCGTAGCAACGGCCCCTACAGAAACGGCTTGAGTCCGTCCTCCCGAGCCCGCCCCAGCTCGGCCACGGGAACACTCATCACCCCGGTGATCTCCAGACTTCCGCCGCCGACCCACCCGATGAGCGCGAACGCAGCCAGCGCCGACTCGGGGCCTGAGACGAGGAATCCCCGCCCGGGCGCCTCCCCGAACAGCTCGAGACCGTCCGGAAGCTCCACCGTCGCGCCGATCCCGCCGGCCACACAGCACTCGGCCAGCGCCACCCCGAATCCGCCCTCAGCGATGTCATGGGCATTGTGGAGCGCCCCGGAGCGCACCCCATCCCGCACCGCTGCATGCGCGTCACGGACAGCTTGCTTGTCCATGGGCGGGAGCGGACCGAGCGGTGCCTGACCCAGGAGCTTGGCCAGCTCGGAGCCCCTCAGCGAAGGCTCGAAGGGCCCGACGAGCGCGATCGCGTCGCCCGCCGCCGCAAAGCCGAGCCGGCCGGCGGCAGCTACGTCCGGCAGCTGGCCGACCACCCCCACCACCGGCGTCGGCAGAATCGGCCCGCCCGGGCCCTCGTTGTAGAGCGAGACGTTGCCGCCAACCACCGGCACACCAAGCGCCTCACAGGCCTGGGCGATGCCCTCGACCACCTCGGTGAGCTGCCAGGCCACGTGCGGCTTCTCGGGATTGCCAAAGTTCAGGCAGTTGGTGAGCCCAAGCGGGACCGCCCCGACGCAGGCAAGGTTCGCCACGCACTCATAGACCGCTTCGACCGCGCCCATGTGCGGGTCGCATGCGACCCGCCGTCCGTTGCCATCGATCGAGACCGCGATCGCCGAGCCGCCCGGAAGCGCCAGCACCGCGGCATCGGCCTCCTCAGGCCGGCGGACGGTGCGCGAGCCGACCACAGGGTCGTACTGCTCGAACACAGGCCTGCGCGAGGCGATGTTGGGCGAGGCCAGCAGCGCCAGCAGCGTCTGGGCCGGCGACTCGTGGCCCGAGAGCAGCGGGGCCGGCGCGGGATACAGCTCGCCCGCGGGCGCAGCCGGGGCGAGGTCGTAGAGGGGGCAGTCGTCCACGAGCAGGTCCACCGGCAGCTCGCCCACGACGTTGCCGCGGTGGAGGATCCTCATCGCGTCGCCGGCGGTGACGCAGCCGATCGGCGTGGCCAGCACCTCCCAGCACTCGCAGACATCGAGCACTCGGCCCACGCGACCAGGCTCGACGACACACAGCATCCGCTCCTGGGACTCGGAGACCATGATCTCGAACGGCTCCATCCCGGCTTCGCGCAGCGGCACCTGGGAGACGTCGATGTCGAGCCCGACGCCGCCCTTGCTGGCCATCTCTGACGCCGACGAGGTCAGCCCGGCGGCGCCGAGATCCTGCAACGAGGCGAGCAGGTCACGGTCGAGCAGCTCCAGGCAGCACTCGAGCAGCTTCTTCTCGGTGAACGGGTCTCCGATCTGCACCGACGGCCGCTTGGCTTCGTCGCCCTCGCCGAGCTCGGCGCTGGCCAGGACC
>CAXMLR010000166.1:0-3131 GCA_964194275.1 uncultured Solirubrobacterales bacterium | reverse complement strand
TGCCGATGTCGTGGACGTCGCCCTTGACCGTGCCCATCAGGAACGTCCCGACCCGGTTGGCCTCGGTGTCGGCCAACAGCGGGCGCAGGATGTCCAGCGCACCCTGCATGGCGCGCGCCGCGATCAGCATCTCAGGGACGAAGTAGTCACCCCGCTCAAAGCGGGCCCCAACCTCCTCCAGCGAGGGGATCAGCGCGTCGAACAGCATCCTCTCCGGTTCCATCCCTTCCTCAAGGCCCTGGTTCACCCCGTCCTTGACGGCGGGCGCGTTACCGACCAGGGTCTGCTCAAACAGCATCTGCAGGATCTCTTCATGTGTCATGCGGCGTGTTCTCCTTCCTCGCGGTAGCCGAGGCGGCGGCTCAGCGTCCGCGCCTCCTTCAGCAGGACCTCTTGCAACTCCAGGATCCGCAGCCGCGTCATCCGAACCGTCGGCCCGGTGATGCTCAGGGCCGCCATCACGTCGCCACGTCCGCCACGAACCGGCGCGGCCATCGCGGCCAGTCCCGGCTCCAGCTCGTCGACTGCGGTGGCGAACTCCGTGCGACGAATGACTTCGAGCTCGGAGCGCAGCCGGCGCGGATCCGTGATCGTCGCCGGCGCGTGCTTGGTCAGCGGCGGGTCCGGCATCGTGGCCCGGCCAAAGGCCATGAACACCTTCCCGACCGCCGTGCTGTGGTAGTCGACCGAGCGCCCGAGCCATTGACCGGTGCCGAGGAAGTGACGGCTGTCGACCTGGGCCACGTGCTCGACGCCGTGGCGAGCGGGGACGGCGAGGTTGATCGTCTCGCCGGAAGCTTCGGCCAGCACGTCGAGCGTGGGGCGCGCCAGCTCGACGACGTTGCGCTCGAGCATGCTTCGTTCGGCCACCCGGAGGATCGCCGGTCCGGGGCGCAGACGTCCGCGCTGGCCGTCCTGCTCGACCAGCCCTCGGCGCTCGAGCGCGCTGATCAACCGAGAGGCTGTGCTCTTGGGAAGCCCGGTCGCCGTGGCCAGGTCCGCTAGGGCTACCGGCTGTTCGCTCTCCAGCACGCGGACCAGCAGGTCGGCACCACGGTCGACCGCTGCCGTTCCATGACTCGGAGGGGCTTGGAACTCTTGTTCCACGAGCGGTATATTACGGCTCGTGACCGTCAGGTCAAGACGCAGGTCACGACCCAACCCCGGAGGAGGCCAGCTTGTTCGTCAATGCCATGCCCCGCTACGAGATCCTCAGCGAGGACGCGATGGCCACCCTGGACCGGGGCTGGCGACGGATCGTCTCCGAGCTCGGAGTCGAATTCCTGCTGCCGGAAGCGGTGGAGCTGTTTCGCGACGCAGGCCAGATCGTCGAGGACGAGAACCGGGTCCGGTTCGATCCCGAGTTCATCCTCGAACAGGTGGCCAAGGCGCCGAGCGAGTTCGAGCTGCAGGCACGCAACCCCGCGATGAACGCGCACATCGGCGGGAACAGCATGGTCTTCGCGCCCGTCTACGGCTGTCCGTTCATCCGTCAGGGCGACGTTCGCCGCGACGCGAAGATGGCCGACTTCGAGAACCTCGTCAGGTTGGCCCAGGCGTTTCCCGAGCTCGATTCGCCCGGCGGCACGATCTGCGAGCCCGAGGACCGGCCGCTGGACTCGCGCCACCTCGACATGGTGTTCGCGCTGCAAACACTGTCCGACAAGCCCTACATGGGGTCGGTCACCTCAGGTCCGAACGCCGCGGACACGATCCGGATGGGCGAGATCCTGTTCGGCGGCCGCGAGGCGATCGAGCGCGCGCCGGCGTCGATCTCGCTGATCAACGTGAACAGCCCGCTGCGCTACGACGACCGAATGCTGGCGGCGATGTTCGAGTACTGCAAGGCCAACCAGGCGGTGGTGATCACCCCGTTCCTGCTCATGGGGGCAATGTCTCCGGTGTCGCTGCCGGCCACGCTCGTGCAGCAGATGGCGGAGGGCCTGGCCGGGATCGCGCTCTCGCAGCTGATCCGTCCCGGCTGCCCGGTGGTGTTCGGCTCGTTTCTCTCCAACACCGACATGCAGTCGGGCTCGCCGTCCTTCGGGACGCCGGAGTCAGGGATCGGCGTGCTCTGCACCGGTCAGATCGCGCGTCACTTTGGCCTGCCGTGGCGCGGCGGCGGTGCGTTGAACGCGTCCCAGACGGTGGACGCGCAGGCGGCATATGAGTCGCTGATGACGCTGCTGCCGACGTTTCTGGCCGGCGCGAACTTCGTCATGCATTCGGCCGGCTGGCTGGAAGGCGGCCTCGTGTCCTGTTACGAGAAGTTCATCGTCGACGTCGAGCTGCTGCGAGAGCTCCGGCACGAGTTCACGCCCTTGGAGATCGACGAAGCTTCACTCGCATTCGACGCCCACCTGGAGGTCGGCGCAGGCGGTCACTTCCTGGGCGCTGTGCACACGCTCGAGCGCTTCCGCGAATGCTTCTACCGGCCGCTGCTGTCTTCGACCGAGAACTTCGATCGTTGGACGAAGAAGGGCGCCCGCAACACCACGGTCCGTGCCGGCGAGATCTGGCAGGAAACGCTCGAGTCCTACGAGCAGCCGCCGCTGGACGACGCGATCCGCACGGAGCTCGAGGAGTACGTCGTGCGGAGACGGGCGGAGCTGGGCGACTAAGCTTGGCTGGAAGTCCTGTCTCGCCTCAGCGAAACGTGGACCGGCGCCGACGCCGGAAGCCGCCCGGGCGCCCGGCGCCGAATTTCGCACCAAATCGCCGCGACCGCTTCCGATCTGGTTCCTTGTTCGGCTTCAGCCCGAACTTCGCGCCAAACCCACCGGGGGCCTCGGGATTTTGGTGCTTTGTTCGGCCTGCCTCGCGTCAGGCGTGGCAAAGCGTTGATCCGCGCGGCTAGGCAGCCGTCGGCAGCGCTCGCTCGCGCCGGCGGCGCTCGATTGCCTTGACCAGCGTCCCATACAGTCCTTCGAAAGCCCGGTCCCCGACGCGTGCGAACACCGGTCCGAGCAGCGGATCGGCGAGCTTCAGGGCACCCTTCAGCGACAGGTCCGCGGTGTAAGTCAGACGGGTCGCACCCTGATAGGGCTCGACCGTGATCCGGTCGACCGAGAGCACAGTGGCGTTCTCGCCTCGGAATGTCACGGCTCGAGGAGCGTCGTACTCGACCACGG
>CAXMLR010000165.1:0-6349 GCA_964194275.1 uncultured Solirubrobacterales bacterium | reverse complement strand
CTAGGGGCTGCCGTTTCGGCGGGTCGGATAGCTGGGAAGCTACGTGTCGTGGCGCAATTGATCCTGGGACCGCTGCTGCGCTATGTCGGCGAGCGCGAGGCGACCGTTTGGGTGGAGACAGACGGTCCGACCGAGGTTGAGATCCTCGGGCACCGGGCTCGCACGTTTCACGTTTCCGGACATCACTACGCCCTCGTCGCGGTCGAGGGGCTCGAGCCGGGCGAGAGTCGCGAATACACGGTCGCGCTCGACGGAGAGTCACGGTGGCCTGATCCGCTGAGTGCGCTGCCGGCCAGCCGGATCCGCACGCTTCATCCCGAGCGAGGAGTCCGAATCGCATTTGGCTCCTGCCGGGTGGCTGCTCCGCACGAGCGGCCGTATGTGCTCAAGCGAACCGAGGACCGCGAGGGCCGTGGGGTCGACGCCCTCCAGGCGCTGGCCCACCGCTTGTCAGGCCAGTCGCCGGAGGAGTGGCCCGCGCTGTTGTTGATGCTCGGCGATCAGGTCTACGGTGACGACGCCTCCCCGCGCACGCGTGAGTTCATCCGCTCCCGGCGGTCAACCCGTGAGCCGCCCGGGGAGGGGGTGGCTGACTTCGAGGAGTACACGTGCCTCTACCGCGAGGCGTGGGATGAGCCGTTGATTCGCTGGCTTCTGTCCGTCGTTCCGAGCGCGATGATCTTCGACGACCACGAGGTAATCGACGACTGGAACACCTCAGCCGCGTGGAAGCGGGATGTGCGCAAGTACGAGTGGTTCTCAGAGCGGATCGTCGGAGCCTTGGTTTCGTACTGGCTCTACCAGCACCTCGGCAATCTCTCACCGCGGGAGCTGGGCGAGGATCAGCTTTTCCAGCGAGCACAGGCGGTCGACGATGCCGGGCCGCTCCTGCGGCAGTTCGCGCGCCAGGCCGAGCGGACCACCGCTGGTAGCCGCTGGAGTTACGCCCGTGCGCTCGGCCGCTCACGGCTGGTGGTGATCGACTCACGTGCCGGCCGGTTGCTCGAGGGCGACAGGCGAGAGATGGTCGATGACGACGAATGGGGCTGGATCAATAAGGAGCTCGGGGGCGACGTCGATCACCTCCTCGTTGCCACGTCGCTCCCGTTTCTGCTCCCGCACGCGATCCACGATCTCGAGGGCTGGGACGAGGCCCTCTGCGCAGGCGCCTGGGGATCCGCCGGCGCTCGGTTGGGTGAACGGCTGCGCCGCGCGATCGACTTAGAGCACTGGGCCGCCTTCCGTTCGTCCTTCGACCGCTTGGCGCGGTCGCTGCGAGAGGTCGCAGCCGGTGAGCGCGGCGCCGCGCCGGCGTCGATCATTCTGCTTTCCGGAGACGTCCATTACGCGTACTTGGCCGAGGCCAGATTCCCCGGGCGACCGGTCGCCAGCAGCCTCTACCAAGCCGTGTGTTCTCCGTTCCGGCATTCCCTTGACCCACCGCTGGAGCTGGCCAACCGAGTTGCCCCCAGCCGTGGCGCCAGATGGATCGGGAAGCTGCTCGCGCGCTCAGCGCGGCTGCCCCCGCCCGAGATCGCGTGGCAGATGCAGGCCGGCCCTTACTTTGAGAACGAGGTTGCGACGCTCGAGCTAAGCGGCAAGCGTGCGCGCCTGCGGTTCGAACAGACCCCGAGGAACGAGTTGCGGCTCGACTGCGTGGTGCAGGCGAACCTGGTCTAGAGAACCTGGCCATTCCGGGCAGAGAGCCTTTGCGCTCGCTGCGATCAAGCCCGTTTGTCGTAGATCCGGTGCGGTTGTATTCGATCCCGTGGACCACGATGACCGCATGGCCCGCGCGGATGGCGGCGGCTACGCCGGGAGTCCGAGGCGGACAGAACGCATCGGATCGTGGCTGCGCTAGCGTTAGAAGCCATGGACGACGGCATCACGATGACGGCCGAAGAGCTCGCGACCGTGCAGCGAGAGCTCCGCGAGCTCGAGAGTACGGGTCGTACGCAGATCGCGGCCCGGATCAAGACGGCGCGGGAGTGGGGGGACCTAAAGGAGAACGCGGAATATCACGCAGCCAAGGAGGACCAGGCGCACCTGGAGACTAGGATTCTCAAGCTCCGCGCATCCGTTCGCAGCGCGACCGTGGTCGAGACGACAGGCTCGACGGAAATTGTCGAGCACGGATCGACGGTGTCCTACACAGACGGCTCCTCGGGTAACCAGCGGACCTTCCGGATCGTGTCTCCGCATGAAGCCAAGCCCTCGCAGGGTTCGTTGTCCGTCGCCTCGCCGATCGCCAAGGCACTGATCGGCCGCCGTGTCGGCGACGCAATCGACGTTCAGACCCCAGCGGGCGAGCGCCGGCTCACGATCGACTCGATCGCTTAGCACGCCCTCGAGGCCGGTTGGAAGACGGCCTTGGTCTCAGCGACCGCGACCTGATGGCTGGCCGTGTGGAGCCGCCCGAGGTCGGCGACCATCGCTCTTCGATCGGCATCTTGCAGCTCGCTCTAGGCTGACGGGAGAATTCGATCACAGGAGACGGAGATGCCAGAACCGGCCGCAGCACCATTGGATCGCTCACGTACCCTGGCCGACGGCGCACAGATGCCGTGGCTGGGACTCGGGGTGTGGCAGGTTCCGGATGGAGGCGACTGCGAGAACGCGGTTCGCTGGGCGCTGGAGTTGGGCTACCGGCACATCGACACCGCTCAGGCCTACGGCAACGAGGAGAGCGTCGGGCGAGCGCTGCGAGACAGCGGGGTCCCTCGTGAGCAGATCTTTCTCACCACCAAGTTCTATCCCGCCCACGATGACCCCGCGGCCGAGGCGGAGCGGAGTCTGCGCCGATTGGGCGTTGACTATGTCGACCTGTACATCATCCACTGGCCCCAGGGAGGCTCGACCTGGGCGTGGCCGGGAATGGAACGGGCCTGCGAGCGCGGCCACGCTCGCTCGATCGGAGTCTCCAACTTCAGCGCCACGGAGCTGGCCGAGGTAATCGGTGTCGCCAGCACGCCTCCAGTCGTCAACCAGGTGCAGTTCAGCCCGTTCGAGTACCGCCGGGGGCTGCTTGCGGCGTGCGCTGAGCACGATCTCGCACTCGAGGCCTACAGCCCCCTCGGAACCGGAAAGCATTTGGACGATCCGAAGGTCACGGAGATCTCCGAGCGGGTCGGGCGCACGCCGGCTCAGGTCCTGCTGCGCTGGTGCATCCAGCGCGAGGCGATCGTGATCCCGAAATCGACCCACCGCGAGCGGATCGAGGAGAACGCTCAAATCTTCGATTTCGAGCTCGCCGACACCGACCTGTCCACGCTTGACGGATTGGACCGGACGGGCGAGACCGACGAGGCTCGCGAACAGAAATGGTGGTGACGCGGTTCGGCGTCGCGACGGCCTGAGCCGGACGCGACGCCGAACCGCGCGCTTCGCGCACTCAGCCGGTCTTGCGCGCGGCCTTCACCTTCGCGGCAGCGTCGCCGAGACGGGCCGCCTCGTCGCTCTCGACGAGGGCCTTCTCGTGCGTTCGCTCCGCGTCCGCCTTGGCATCGAGCGCCTCGAGCCGAGCCCGAGGCGCGACCTCATCGACCTTTGCGTCCTCACGCGCCTTGGCCTCGCGGGCGGCTTCCCGCCGGCGCTTCTCGGCTGCGCTAGCACGCTGGGACTTCTCCTGATGCTCCTCGGAGGCACTCTGTCGCCGAGTCTTCGCCTTGGTATCAGCCTGCTGGCGGCGGCGTTGGGCCTGGTCATGACGCTCCTCGACACGCACTTGCGCCACGTCTGCCGTCTGCTCGGCCTGGGTCCGCAGCTTGAGCGCCCGAGTGCGCTCCTGCGCCGCGGCGCGACGCCGGCGCGCATCCTCGCGGAGCGCCGGATCGCGCAGCACCGTCCCGGCCACCGCCCGGGCGGTCGCATCGGCACGGTCGACCGCGAGCTTCGCCGCCGAGCCGGCGCCAGTGCGGCGGCCCGGCAACAGCCGGGTGGCGATATCGAGGGGCAGGCGAGCGATCCTCAGGTAGCGATCTACGGTTGCTCTGGGGATGGCACGTACGTTCACTTTGACACCTCTGGGTCGATCCGGGCTGCTCGCTCCTCGGCCTCCCGTGCCGCGCGATCGAGTTTGATCGCGTCTTCGGTGGCCGACAGTCGCGCCTGCTCGGCCTGATGCTCGGTGCGGTCGGCGGAAGCGTGCTCGGTCTCACGTTGCCGCTCGGCCGCTGCATCCTGTTGGCGGGCCTCGGCCGCTGCGTGACGCTCGGCGTCGCTGCGATCCTGCGCGGCCTCCTGCTCCCGCCCTTGAGCGGCGACCTCGTTCTGAAGCCGCTTGCGCTCGATCTCAGTCTCGGTGCGTTGCTGCTCGAGCTGAGCCTGCTCCTCACTCTGCCGCGCCTGCGCTGCGTCCTTACGCGCCTTGAGCTCAGTTTCAGACTGCGCCTCCTGGAGGCGCCCCTCTCGGACCAGATCATCCCGGCCGGTAGCCGAGCCCACCGCTTCCTTCGCTTTGCCGAGAACCTTGCCGACGACCCCGCCGGCGGTCCTCTCAGAGTTCTGTTCAGACAACCTGTGACTCCTCTATCGATGTTCAAACTCTGGCCTACCCGGTGCGCGGACAAAGCACGCGCAGGTCCTGGCTTGCCCCTCCCCCGAGCTACCGAGCCTGGCATGCCAGACTGCTCCGATGAGCAGGCGCGCGTGGTTGGCCTTCACCGCGATGTCGGTGATCTGGGGTGTCCCGTACCTGTTCATCCGGATCGCGGTCCGCGGTGGCTTTCCCCCGCTCGCGCTGGCCTGGACGCGGGTCACGCTGGCCGCGCTCGTGCTGCTGGGACTGGCCTGGCGCGCGGGCACGCTCGGCACCGTGCGCGGACGCTTCCGGTGGCTGTTGGCGTACGGAGTTGCCGAGATCACCATCCCGTTTCCGCTGATCGCGGCCGGCGAGACGCATGTGCCCTCCTCGGTGGCGGCGATCGTGATCGCCTCGGTCCCGCTGATCGCGGCGCTGCTGGCCCTTCGCTTCGACCCGTCCGAGCGGCCGACGCCGCTGCGGGCGGCGGGGCTGCTGATCGGCTTCGGCGGCGTCATCGCACTGGTCGGAATCGACCTGGTGGGGGAATCGGGGGCGCTGCTGGGAACCGGTGCGATCCTGCTCGCCGCGGTCGGCTACGCGATCGGGCCGATGGTGCTCAAGCACGGCCTCACGGGACTCGATCCGCGCGCCACGATGGGCGCGAGCCTGGCCATCGTCTCGGTGCTGCTCGCGCCGCTGGCGGCCTTCGCGCTACCGACCGCCGCGCCGTCCGCCGGCGCGGTCGCCAGCGTCGTCGTCCTGGGATTGCTCTGCACAGGCGCTGCCTTCGTCATCTTCGCCGGCCTGATCGGTGAGGTGGGGACGAGTCGCGCGACCGTGATCACCTACGTCAATCCCGTCGTCGCGGTCGCGCTTGGGGTGCTCCTGCTCGGTGAGCAGCCCGGCGCGGGGGCGGTCGCCGGACTGTTGCTGATCCTCGCCGGGTCCTGGCTCTCGACCGGGGGGCGGCTGCCTCCTGCACCGCGGCGGTTCGCGAGGGCCACGACGGCGGGAGGAAGGCGTGGACGCTCGGACCCGGGCGACCCGGGGATGAGCCACCCGGCCTCTGCGCCAGGGCCGATCTAGGATCGGGGGACTTGGTCCCTGCGCCCGAATAGATCAGTAAGCTCAGTGATTCGCACCACGACGTCGGACGGCTGCCGGGTGGCCCGCCAGACCCGCCAGACAGGAGAACCAATCATGGGACCAGTGACTGCTTCGGAAGCCGTCTCAGACGTACGACCAGTCTCGATGCCGCTTGTCGATCGCATCGCGAGTGGCGTGGTGACTGCAGTCCCGCCGATCATGCTCGCGATCGGGATGTGGTTCGGGTGGATGGGCAACCTTCTGGCCTGGCAGGACATCCTGATCCTGGCGCTCAGCTACGCGGTGATCGGCACCGGCATCACGGTTGGTTTCCACCGCCTGCTGACGCACCGCAGCTTCAAATGCAACCGGCTGCTGCGCGCAGCCTTCGCCGCGCTGGGCTCTGCCGCGGCCGAGGGCCCGGTGATCGACTGGGTGGCAACGCACCGAAAGCACCATCAGTTCTCCGATGAGGCCGGCGATCCACACAGTCCGCACGGGCACGGGACCGGGTGGATGGGCGCGCTCCGCGGCCTCACCCACGCCCACGTCGGTTGGGTGTTCAGCGACATGGAGGTGGCCGACGAGACTCGTTACGCCAAGGATCTCCTGGCCGATCCGCTGATTCGCTTTGTCGACCGCACGTTCGTGCTCTGGGTGGTGGCCGGCCTGGCCGCGGCGTTCGGGCTGGGCGTCGCGCTGAGCGGCAGCGTTGCCGGTGGGCTGACGGCGCTCTTGTGG
>CAXMLR010000164.1:0-5152 GCA_964194275.1 uncultured Solirubrobacterales bacterium | reverse complement strand
ACGAAACACAGCGAATCGGACAGAACCACCTCCCGCTCGCGCCGGCTCAGTGAGTCGACGCCGATCGCAGACCGCTGCCTTGGGCGGTGCTTGCGCCCCGTTAGGAAGACCTCCACATCGGTCAGGATCGGCTCGACATCTCCCACCGGCAGGCGATGATCGGTCCCCTCGAGTTCAACGTATCTCGCATCGGGGATGTGCTGGGCGAGATACCGGCCGTGGGCCACATCAATCCACGTGTCCCCCCTCCGATGGAGGATCAGCGTCGGAACGCGCACCACCGGCAACACATCACGCAGATCCATCTCGGTGTTCATGCGAATAACTGCCTTCGCCATCGCCGGGCTCGCCGCCATCCGCAGATAGCGCGCCCACCAACGCTTCATAGCCTCGTCGTCCGAGGGATTCGGATGCCACCACTCGCCCGTCGCCCACGCCTCCTCCATCCGCGCCAGAAACCCATCGAGCTCGTCAGGCTGCAATCCCCACGGATAGTCAGGCGCGGCCAGCCGCCGCGCCCATGAGCCGTACAGGATCAGCGCCCGCGCGCGCTCGGGGTAGCGGTAAGCGAACAAGATCGCGAGCGTGCCCCCCTCGGACACCCCGAAGATCGCCGCCCGCGCCGATCCAACAGCGTCCATCACCGCTCGGATGTCGTCCATCCGCTCCTCCATCGTCGGCGCGCTGCTCACAGGATCCGACATGCCGGTCCCGCGCTTGTCAAAGACAATCAGCCGCGAAAACGAAGCCAGTCGCGACAGAAAGCGCGCAAAGTTCGGCTCCTCCCACGCGACCTCTAGATGCGACACGAACCCAGGCACCAGCACCAGATCCAGCGAACCCTCACCAAGCACCTGGTATGCGACGCTCACCGCCCCGCTCTTGGCGTATCTCGTCACCGGCCGCACCAGCCGACTGTAGCCCCAGCCGGAGAATTGCCCGCCCCGGGCGCCCGAGGTACCCCAAGACGACAAACAGGCGTCTACCTCACCCGCCCGCGGCAGTTGCTCTCACATACGGTCACACGATCGCTCCGAGCGGATGGCGTGGAACTGCCTAGCTACCCGAACCGCTCGGCTGGCCGCGTAGCTTCGAACCTTGACCACCAGGGCAACCGCTTCGCACGGCGATCAGGCGCCCGCCGAACGGCCAAAATCTCTGATGCTTGGGAGGAGAATCGGGAGTCTCGCGAGCCGGTCGCGACGGCATCGTGCTGGGCCGATGTCGGCTCGCGTCGAGCGCCGTAGTCAGCCGTCGCCTCAGCGCGGCAGCGTCTTCGTCAGCGTGACGACCTGCTGGAACGTCGGCCGGTTCTGATACGGGAACGGTGGAATCCGGATTGCCGACGCGTAGGTGAAGCGATCCATGTCGGCGCAGGCAGGCTCTGGATTAGACGGGCAAACGTCACCGTAGGTCTGCGCCGGCGTGACGGTCAGTGCGGCGGCCAGCGAGCGCTGCAGTGCACGGCGGCAGCGGGCCCGCAGCGCGCCAGCGTTCAGCCGCCGGCCCGGCTGGTTTCCGCAGTAGACGACGCTGTAGGCGCCTTTCTCGTGACGAGGGTCGAACAGGCGGCGAAGATCCTTGCTGGGATAGCTGAACCAGCCGTCATCGAAGGAGGTGTCGCCGAAGCTCGTCATCGCGTGCACGCCGTCAAAGCCCGCCGTTCCGAGCATCGGCCCGAACTCCGCGCGTAGCAGCTTCGGCCACCAGGCGTCCATCAACTCGATCGCCGGAGTGAACTGGTCGTGACCGCTGCGGGTCAGGTCGCGCCGGTGTCCGCCGGCTGCCGCCCAGGCGCCTAGTGTGGCCACCGCGGAGCGCAGCGAGCTTTCCTGCGGCCGGCCGACGGCGCTCAGCAAGATCGGCATGAGCTTGACCGCCCGCAGGTCCTCGGTAGCCGGCTCGTCCATCGACCTCACCAGGCCGGAGATCGTCAGCTTGCGCCCGTGAGCAATCCCAGACCGGACGCGGTCGGCGATCATCTGCGAGCGGAAGACTGGGCCGTAGTCCCACTTGTCGTCGGCCGCGGCCCAGCCGGGAGCCTGCTTGTTGTTCCACGACACCTCGTAGTCCTGATCAGTGCTGTGCGGGTGAGCCGCAAAGGGCAGCCACTGGGCGGTATGGCTCGCCGAGTCATAGCCCTTCCAGTCGTAAGCACCGGTACCGAGGATCGGAAAGTCGGGTGACGTTCCGCGCGCTCGCTGCGGCATCCAGCCCGACATGTAATAGGAGATGTGGCGCGCGTCTACGTAGGCCCAGTTGAAAAGGAAGTTGATGTCCGAGACCGCGCGCTGGAAGGACGGCGGGTCGTGGACGAAGCCGGGGTCGTTGAGCTCCTTGAATCCGAGCGCCGAGTCTGCCTCGTGGAAGTAGGTCGAGCGCGCGTGCACGTACGCCACCGGACGACCGTGGACCCGTCCGCGGGCGTAGACGATTCCGTGCACGGTCCGGTAGGCGACGAGCGTCTGGCTGCCGGCCGGGGACATGTCGACGAGGTTCGGCGTATACGAGTTCGTCCGCTCGAGCCTCTCCATCGCCAGGCACCGGCCTCGGTAGAGGTAGTGCAGGCCGTCGGCGCCGCAGAGCACCTCGGCGAAGGTGTCGACGTTGTCGGAGGTCGCGGTCGTCGCGCTCCAGGCGTAGTCCCGCCCGTGACCGAGCTGCACATAGAGGTTCACGCCCGGGAAGGCGGCGCCGCGCGCATCGATGCCTGGGCCGTGGATGTCCTCCTCCATCAGGATCTGCGGCACGTAATAGCCGACCTGAGGGCCCATCACGGCAAGGGGATGTCCGGTTGCGGAGTGGCGCGCGGCCACGAGCTCCCAGTTTGAGGCATGGTTCGGCCCGCGAGCAGCCTTGAGCAGGGCCGCGCCCAGGCCCGCCATCGGACCGCGGCCGTGGTCGCCGGCCGCGCCACCCGGACCCTGGGCCACGGGTGGGTAGCTGACCGAACCGGCATCGGGTAGAGCGAGACCCCGCTTGGAGAAGGCGTTGCCGGTTTCGTACGGGAACCGGCGGCCGAGGATGGTGGTCGGCGCCTCCGGGTCGTTGGCCCCTCGGAAATCGCTCCACGAGCGCCGGCCGGCGGCTGCGCCGAAGCGTCGCTCGAGCGCCTGCAGCGTGAGAGCGGAGCGGAGCTCGTTGCCGCCGCCCTTCCCGAAGATGCCGCCCACGAGCGAGGCCTCGGCGATCACGTCGGTCACGGTCCACGGCTGCGGCAGAGCGCCCAGGGCGACGTACTCGCCGGGCATCAGCAGAGGGTTGGTCCGGGTCGCCGCGACGTAAGCGTTGATGCCGGCGACGAAGGCGCGGACGTCGTCAATCACCTGCTGCCCTCCGAGGCCGTAGAGCCGTGGGGCCGCATCGACCTGGGACTGAAGGTCGGCCTCGGTGTAGGGCGCGATCGACCACTGAGTCGCGTCCATCGCCCGGTTGGAGGCCGAGCCGCCGATGAATGAGCTGAGCTCCGCGCGGCCGGTGTGGCGCAGGATGTCCATGAGGAAGAGACGATCCTCGGCGCCCGCGTAACCCGCGCCGAACATCGTCGCCGCCCGGGTCGCCCCGTAGATGTGGGGCACGTCGTACCGAGCGTCGCGCACGATCGTCAGCCCGGCGGTGGGATGCTCGACCGAGGCCACCTGGCCGTCAGGCACACCGAACGTCGCGTCCTTGAAGTAGATCGGAACCTGGGCGTCGGTCAGCGTCGGGTCCGCGTAGACGAGGTCCCGGTAGAGCGGCAGCTGGTCGTCGAAGTGGGAGGGAATCGTCCCGGTAACGCGGAACTGCGCAAGCTGCAGCGCGTTGTCGACACCGGCCTCTCCCGGGGGCAGGACGTTGAGGAAGCCGCCGGCGTCATTCAGCCCGCGCGGCGCAGGCCCCGCCGCGGGAGCAGCAGCGGCCGCTGGAGCGAACACTGTGCACGCCAGCAGCGCAAGAACGACCTGGCAGACACGCACCCGACCGGTCTGTCGGTCTCCCCCGCCGCGATGCGACATGGTTCCACCCACCGGGCGCGATTTTATGACCTCCTGCGGATGACGTGCGTCAGTCGCGGCTCTCCTCCAGCGCCGGTCACGAGACGTGCTCCTCGCTGAGTCCCGAACCCTACAACGTCGATCACACGCCCGCGCCCCGAGCTCTCGCCCGCCACGCATGCAGCGCCGGACCCCGACGAACGCGGTCGTGAGACCGCTCTCGCGCTCGAGCAGCCAGGCCTTGGCATGGAGCTTTGTGGTCCGGGCGTCGAGCGCGACCCGGATCTCCGCTCCGAGGGCGAACAGTTCATCGACCGCACGCTTCTCCGTCGCGCCCATGTAGGTCGTCGTAATCACGCGGACGCGGCCGCCACGCGCAACGACCTCCCCGGGCGAATCGCGGAGGTGGTGCACGCCGGTCCAGATCACGAAGGCGCAGATGAGATCGACCGAGTCGGCCGTGGCCAGCTCCGCTTTCAGCTCGGAGCCGATGTTCGGCTAGCCCTCAGCGTTCACCAGGAGATCGCTCTGGCTGAAAGGCGTAGCCGGCAGGGCCGGCAACGGCAGAGGATCACCGAGCGGCGACAGGCGCTTGATCCCGGACAGGACCCGCGGTGGAACGACGACCTCAGCAGCGGCCCAATCATCCGAGTCAGACACGATTCCCCGGAGGACCGAAGTCAGCACGGCGGCCTGGCCGTCGGCCGTCTCGTCGCTTGCCAGCTGCCGAGCGATCTCCCGCATCGCGTGCCGGGCGAGTCGCTCAGGCCCCTCGGCGGGATCAAGAGCGACGTCCTCCCGCAGATTCGCGTCCAGCGTTTGGAGCAACCGCTCCAGCGCTGGCGTGATCAGATGATCGCGAGGTCCAGGTCGGAGCCCATCCGCATCAGCCACGCCGGCACCCTACTGCGCGACGCCGAGTCAACGTTTGACATGTGTCTGAGACGCCCGTAAACATCAAGACCCCGGTCTCTCCGAGGCCTCGATTACCGGCTATTTGTTGATAGCGAGGGCCCGATCCGTCCGCAGGAGTGACGCCCGCATCGTCGACGAATACTTGCTCGCTGCGTAGCGTTCGGCCGCCACGGCTAGCCCGAACCGGCAGCGAACCCATTGCGACCGGTCACCGGGTCTCGCGCAAGGAGTCGTCTGTTGATGGACAGCCAGGATGGTGATGG
>CAXMLR010000163.1:0-4120 GCA_964194275.1 uncultured Solirubrobacterales bacterium | reverse complement strand
CTGGTGATCGACGTGCGTCAGTGGCGGGCCACCGCGCGGACCGGGGAAGACGGCACGCTCTCGGCGATCGAGGCAGAGGTAGATCCAAGCTCCTTGCACGTACGCGAGGGGCACCACGGGGTTAAGCCGCTGACCGACAAGGACCGCGAGGAGATCCGCAAAAACATCGACAAGCAAATCCTGCGGGGGCAGCCCATCAGCTTTCGCTCGGACACGGTGCAGAGCAGCGCCGGCAGGCTGAGCGTCCAAGGTGAGCTCACCGTGGGAAGCGAGTCGCACCCGATCTCATTCACGCTCGAGACCACGGCCGACGGCCGTGTGGGGGGTACCGTGCCCGTCACTCAGAGCCAATGGGGCATCAAGCCCTACCGCGCGTTCATGGGGGCGCTGAAGGTGCGTGACGACGTCGACGTCGTCATCGACGTCCAGCTGTGAGGAGGGGCGTCCCGCTCCGCCGCGCGGTTGCGGCGGCCGCGGTGACGTCGGCGAGCGCCGCCCTCGTGCTTTCCGCATGCGGAGGCTCCGCGACGAGCACCAGCCCGACCACCACCCTCAACACGGGCCCCGCCGCAGCCTCGACCTCCGCTCCGTCCACCACAGCGCGGCCCCGGGCCGCGCCCAAGCCGACCCCGGCTCCCCCGTCCTATCCGACCCTGGTCGGCCGCGCGATCGCGTCGTCTGCGCCGACTGAGTTTATCCCCGTGGTGAGCTGGCGCGGACGGACGGCTGCGTGGCTCGCGCGCGGAGCCGGCGTCACGCTGCTGTCGTTTGACCAGACGCTGCTGGGGCTGCGGCTTCATTCGGGCACGATCGACGCCGGCGGCACAGGTTGGCGCTGGGGACCGACCGCCTCGCGGTCCGAGCGCGCTCGCCTCGTCGCCGCATTCAACGGCGCGTTCAGGTTCTCCACCGACTCGGGCGGCTTCATGTCTTACGGCCAGGTCGGAAAGCCGCTGCGCGACGGACTGGCTTCAATCGTCACGTATGCCGACGGGCGCACCGACATCGGGACTTGGCACTCAGAGGTCCCGGCAGCCGGGGCGACGGTGGTCTCGGTCCGTCAAAACCTGACTCCGCTGATCGACCGCGGCAGACCGGCCTCGTCGGTGGGTTGCCGATCTTGCTGGGGTGCGACGCTCGGAGGCGTCGAGGACCCCGCGCGCTCGGCGGTTGGGATCACGGCGAGCGGACATCTGATCTGGGCCGCCGGAGAGCATCTGACCGTTGCCGCACTCACCGATGCGCTGCGCGGGGCGCGCGTCGTGCGCGCGGTCGAGCTCGACATCAACCCGCAGTGGGTGGCCGGCTACCTCTACCGCCACCACGGACCTTCCGGACCCCTCGCCGCGGTGCCACTGGTACCCGGTCAGGTCGGCGTCCCCGGTTCCTTTCTCAGCCCCTACAGCCGGGACTTCTTCACCATCGTCGCGCGCTGATCGCCTCGATCTCGCTCACTTCCGTTCAGGTGACGCCCAGCCGGATCGGCCGAACAGGAGTTCGCTCGCGCGCTCAATCTGATGAACGAGCGCCACCGGCTCGATGTGTTCGGACCGGGAGCCCTGTGGGGATGCGGAGGCCGCACTGGCGACGCTCGAGCCTGTCTAGGTGCGGGCAGCCGGCTCGCCCGCCCGCCGTCGGTGACCCGCGGCACGACCGCACGCACAAGCGCCGCGCGCGGCGAGGCGGGAGCCGAACCGCGCGCGGCGCAACACCCCGTGAGCTAGCAGCCCGCCTTGTAGAGCGCGCTTTGCATCTGAGGCAGGTTCTGCTTGGTGATGACGTTGTAGCCCGTGTTGATGACCTTGGTCACAGGCTTGCCCGCCAGCGCGTTGTAGGCCTGCTGCACGCCGTCCTGCCCGATCGTCGCGGGCTGCTGGGCGACGAGAGCCTGGACCAGGCCCTTGCTCAGGTCGGTGACCTGCTTGGGGCCGGCGTCGAAGCCGACGATCTTCACCTTGCCCAGCTTGCCCGCCTGCTGGAGCGCGGTGGCCGCGCCCTCGGCCGAGAACAGGTTGGTGGCGAAGATGCCCGCCAGGTCCGGGTTGCGCTGGAGCACCGCGCTGACGATCGACGCCGCCTTGGCGGGATCGTCCTGGTCGTACTGCGCTCCGACGTAGCTCACCCCTGAGCTGCCCTTGACCGCCGACTCAAAGCCCTGCTGGCGCTGGTCGGTGGTGGAGATTCCGGGCTTGACGTTCATCACGAACACTTTGCCCTTGTTCCCGATCAGCTTGAGCAGCGTCTGGCCGGCGATCACGCCGCCCTTGGTGTTGTCTGAATGCACCTGCGCCTTGGCGATGCTGGGGTCCTTCAGCGTCGTGTCCACGAGCACTATCTTCGAGTTCTGGGCCGCCTGGGCAATCGGCGCCTGCATCGCCTGAACGTCGGTGGGCGCGATCAGGATCGCGTCCGGGCTGCGCGCCGTCACGGCGTTCAGTACCGGCGTCTGGAGGCTCGGGTCGAACTGGTCCGGGCCGGTGAAGGTGAGCGACACGCCGAGCTTCTTCGCCTCGGCCTGCGCGCCACAGTTCATCGTGATGTAGAACTCGTCGCCCTTCACCCCGGCGACCAGCGACATGTTGTAGTGCTTGCCGCCGCCACCACCACCGCCACTACTACTGCTGCTGCTACTGCTACTGCCGCAGCCGACGGTGAATCCGGCCAGGGCGACCGCGGCGATCGTTCCGTTTAGAGCCCTTCGTGTGCGTATGTCCATCGATTCCCTCTCTCCTCGGTTGACTGCCTATACCTGCTGCTTCGCCCGCCGCCTGAGCTGGTCCAGGTAGACGGCCAGGATCAGAACTGCCCCCACGGCCACGTCCTGCCAGAACGGCTGCACGCCGATGACGTTGAAGCCGTTGGAAAGGACCGCCGGGATGAACACGCCGACCACGGTGCCGGCGATCGCGCCGACACCGCCGAACAAGCTCGTGCCGCCGATCACCACCGCCGCGATCGCGTTGAGGTTGTCGGTGGCATGTCCGCCCACCGTGGTGGTGGAGAACCGCGCCAAATTGAGCCAGCCGGCCAGCCCGGCCAGCAGCCCGGCCAGCGCGTACACCTTGATCAGGTGAGCGTCGACGTTGATGCCCGCACGCCGCGCGGCCTCGGCATTCGAGCCGATGCCGTAGGTCCAGCGACCGAAGCGGGTGATCCACAGGATCAGCCCGAACACGATCGCCACGCCTCCGGCTATGAGCACGAGGTACGGAACGCCGGCCACGCGGCCGATGCCCACGGTCAAAACCAGGTTGTTGGGGACGCTGCGGACGTCCACGCCTCCCGTCAGGAGCAGCGCCGCGCCGAGCGCCATGCCGAGACTACCCAGCGTGACGATCAACGGCGGCACCCTCAGCTTCGTGATCACCAGGCCGTTGAACAGACCCCAGGCCAGTCCACCGGCCAGCGCCACGACGAGACCGATCAGGATCACCCCGGTGCTGTCACCGCCAATCGAGGCCATCACCTTGGCTGACAACACCCCGCCGAACAACAGCACCGACCCGACCGACAGATCGATCCCCGCGGTGATGATCACGAACGTCTCCCCCACGGCCAGGATCAGCAGCACCGAGGCGTCGGTGGCGATGTTGCGGAAGTTCGCCACGGTCGGGAAAGCGGTCGGCTCGTAGGCCGTGAAGCCGACGACGATCAGGATCAGGATCGCGAAGATCCACACCGTCGAGTTGCCGAGGATGAGCTGCCAGCGCGTGGGGGGCGGCGGCTCGTCGTCGAGATCCTCAGCCCCCGCGATCACTGGCTCGATCTCGCTCACGCCGCCTCCTCGTTCTGGATGGCTCCGGTCATCGCGCCGACCAGCGCCTCCATCGTCGCGTCCTCCGCGCGGAACCGGGCAACCCGCCGCCCGAGCCGCAGCACTTCGATACGATCACACACCTCGATCACCTCCGGCATGTTGTGGCTGATCAGCACCACCGAGATGCCCTGGGCTCGAACCTTCCGGACCAGATCGAGCACCTTGCGCGTCTGCACGACCCCCAGCGCGGCCGTCGGCTCATCCATGAACACGACGCGGTTGGCCCAGGTCACGGCGCGACTGACCGCGACACCTTGACGCTGCCCGCCGGAGAAGTTGGCCACCGGGGCGGTGGTCGTCGGC
>CAXMLR010000162.1:0-8477 GCA_964194275.1 uncultured Solirubrobacterales bacterium | reverse complement strand
GCCAATCAGAGATCGGGTTCGCGATCACCAGCCTGCTCGGCTTCAAGCTGCTGCCCCGTATCAAGCAGATCAACCGGGCCCGCCTCTACCGCGCCGGCGCCGGGGAGCGCTACGCCGGGCTCGAGCCGGCGATGACCCGACCGATCCGCTGGGAGCTGATCGAGCAAAACTACGACCTGCTGGTCAAGTACGCGACCGCGATCCGTGTCGGGACCGCCACGACCGAGGCGATCCTGCGCCGCTTCACTCGCAACGCCTCGCACCCCGTCTACCAAGCGATGCTCGAGCTCGGCCGCGCACAGAAGACGATCTTCCTCTGCCGCTACCTCCGCGACCGCAACCTCCAGCGCGAGATCAACTCCGGCCTGAACGTCGTCGAGGGCTGGCACGACGTCAACGACATCATCCTGTTCGGCAAAGGCGGCGAATTCGCCAGCAACCAGCGCGACCAGCAGGAGCTCACGGTGCTGTCACTCCATCTTCTACAAGCGGCGCTCGTCTACATCAACACGCTGATGATCCAGGACATCCTCGCCCAACCCGCCTGGGCCGATCGCCTGACCGCGGAGGACAAGCGCGGCCTCAACCCGCTCTTCACCTCGAACATGACGCCCTACGGTGAGGTCAAGCTCAACATGACCAGCCGCCTCGACCTCGCGGACCCGACGCCGCCGCCCCCCGAGACCGAAGCCCTCGCCGCCTGAGCGGCGATCCGACCGGGATCTACATTGCCCCTCGTGACAGCTTCGTTAACGGCACCCCCACATAGGTCGCGTCTGGCCGGGCGAGAGCGATCAGCAACTGGTTGTTCATCGAGTACCTGGCCAGCCCGTTGCGGGAGCGAACGCGCACCCACCGCCGCCAGCCTTCGGAGGTCAGCAGCTGCTCCGCAGCGTGCTTCAGCCGTTCCCGGTCGGCGCGGCGGCGCTCATCGCGTTCGGCGTCGGACAGGCGATGGCGTGACTTGGTGGCCATGAGGGGCTCCGTTCGTGGAGGCCCGCCCGCTGCGGGCCTGTGCCGCTCTACCCGCACCCGGAACGGGTGCGATACTCGGGCGGTCAGGCTCGCGGCGGGTTGTCCGCGCATCACGCGACTCGTCAACACGGAAGCTCGTTCCTCTACAACAGCCGCTTCCATCGGCCAAGCGACGCCACCGGCAACCACTGAACGCGGCGCGGACATCAACGAACGTGTCCGCGAACGTATACACGTTCGTGTTACGCTTGTTGGCGTGATTCGCAAGCCTCACGAAGTGTTGGCAACGCGCGAAGCGCGTGCGCAGCTGCCGGCGCTGCTCGAGCGTTTCCGCCAAGCCGGCGCGGACGCCGAGCCGGTCGTGATCGGCGCGCGCCGCCGTCCCGAGGCCGTCGTGCTCTCCTACGAGCGCTACCTGCAACTCGCCGGCGGCCGCGAACGCGTCGCCGCAGCGCTTGACCAGCAGGCCCGTGAGACCAGCGAGACCCTCGACGCCGACGAGGCGATCGAGGTCGCCAACCAGGAGCTGCACGCGATGCGGCGCGAGCGGCGCGCCGAGCGTCGATAACGCCGGCGTGCGCGTCGTCGTTGACGCGAACGTGCTCGTCTCGGCCGTGATCTCGCCGGCCGGGCCGCCGCGCGAGATCGTGACCGCGTGGATCGATCGACGCTTCGAGCTCGTCGCAAGCCCCGCGCTGCTCGCCGAGCTTCGCGACGTGCTGAACCGAGACAGGTTCCGGCGCTGGGTCAGCACCCCTGCTGCGACCGCATTCGTCGACGGTCTCGCCGAGGACGCGGTGATCGTCGAGGACCCGCCCGCTCAACCCGGGCTCACCGAGGACCCCGACGACGATTACCTCGTCACGCTCGCCCGCGCCGCCGGCGCGGAGTACCTCGTGTCCGGCGATCACCACCTGCTCGACCTCGCCCACCCCAAGCCGCCGGTGCTCACACCGCGCCAGTTCCTCGATCTGCTCGGCGAGTGACTACGCTCCCGATGGGCCGATGACTGACGCGACGGACTGCTTCCTCGTCGCGCGCAACCCCGACCCGGACAGCTCGCTGCCGTTCCTGCTGCGGCTACCGATCGAGGGTGGTGTCCTGCTCAAGGCCCGCGACCGCTGGCCGGCCACCGCCCGCGTCTACTGCCACCCGCTCGACCAATGGCCAGCTGAGGCCGAGATCCTCGAGACGGTCGCGATCCGCAGCTGCGCACGCCGCGGCGCGGCAATCGATCTCGTTCTGGACCGCGCACGCAACAACCGCTCGCAGATCGTCTTCACCACCCCCAACGCCGGCCGTGCCGGCGGGCGGCCGATGATCTTCTGGCAAACCGCCCGCACCGCGCAGCGCGCCCGGCCCGGACAGCGCGTCCCGACCCGCCGCGCGTCCCAGCTCGAGCAGCTGACGATCGAGATCGATACCCGCGAGCGCTACCCCTACAAGTTCACCGGACGCCCCGTCCAACGCGAGCGCACCGCGCTACCCGCCGGCGACTACGCCATCCGCCACGACAACAAGCTGATCGCCGCCGTCGAACGCAAAACGCTCGAGGACTTCACGAAATCGCTGATCGACGGCACGCTGAACTACGCGCTCGCCGAGCTCGCCGCGCTACCCGCCGCCGCGGTCGTCGTCGAAGAGCGCTACGGGAAGCTGCTGGACAACCAGCACGCCCAGCCCGGGTGGCTGCTCGAACTCGTCGCCCGCCACCAGGTCCGCTACCCAGCCGTCCCGCTCGTGTTCGCCGACTCGCGCAAACTCGCCGAGGAATGGACCTACCGCTTCCTCGCCGCCGCGCTCGTCCACCACACCCCCGAACCGGCCGAGCCCGACGAAGACCCGGCACCACAAGCGCCCTGATGCGCCCGGCCGCGATACCGACCACGGCCCCGAAGTCGCGCCCGCGATCGCCGCTACGCCGCCGCCCTCGGGCGACGGCTCCGCGACGACCGCGGCATCCTCCACCGTCGCTGCGCGACCAACATCACGTCCGGCTCGCGCAGCTTGCGGCCACTCCACCGCCACCGACAACTACCCAAGCCGACAAACACGAGATAACGTGTCAAACACGCTGGCCAGCCGCCAGTGAGTGCGCGGCTTGGTGTCAGGGTCGGCGCCGGCGTCACGCCACGCCTGCAACTGCTTCTTGGTCGGCGGGCATGGCGCCCAGATCTTGATCGCCGTGCTGCCACGCGTCACGCAATAGCCGAGCTGCAGCCAGGCGCGAAAGCCGGCGACGCGCTCGGCAGTCTCGTGCTGGGCAAGAATCATGAGGACGTTACGCGGGCTGTAGTTCCGAAATCGCGCCCGGGCCTTGAGATAGGAGCGCCAGCCTTCGCTTGAGCGCAGCTGCTCGATTGACGCGCGGACCAGCTCGCGTTGCTGAGCCTGGCGTTGCTCGCGCTCCTGATCGGTGAGTGCTCGCCTGTGCTTTGCCATTTCTGTGACCTCCGGGGTTTCTGGGCCCCGCCGGGTGCGGGGCCGATCCCCGATCCCCTTGCAGCCCGCAGGGCTGCCATCCTGGGAGGGGTCGACCCCGCGGCGGCGGCCAGTGGGTTACGCTGCGGCTGCTTGCCACGCCGGCTCGCCGAGGACCTCGGCCTTGCGCACGTGACCGGCGAGCGCGAGCAGCTCCAGGCGCCCGTGCGCGCTTGCCACCGCCGGCCGAGCCCGGCGGCGCAGATGGGCCTGCACGGCGGCCAGCGTCACCGGCTCGGCTAGCTCGATGAGCGCGTCGACGAGCTTCTGGTCATGGCTGTCAAGCTCGCGCGACGAGGTCGACGTCGAAGGGTCTTCCGACCCGCCCTCGCCGCGGCAGATCGGGCACAGCCTTCGCGGTGAATTTCGGTATCGGTGAAGCCGACGTTCGCGATGACGATCGCCGGGCCAGGTGGCGGCAACCTCGAAGTCGATGCCATCACGGATCGCTGCGGCGACCAGCGGGCTTTCCCGCCCGGCGCGGTGGGCAGCCAGCCGTGCCTCGAGGTCGTCGGTGTAGCCCAGGTAGTGCCGCGCGTGGCGGTAGGAGCGCTCGAAGTGCAAAAGATAGATGAGACCCATGAGGTCCTCCGTGGTTTGGAGTCCCGTCGGACGCGGGACCGTTGCCCGATGCCCCGCAGCCCGCCAGGGCTGCGATCCTCAGAGAGGGACGGGCCCCGCCGCCGCCGGCGCCGCAGTTAGGACGGATCGTCCTGGGGCAGACGCCCGGGCTCGCGGCCGCTGAGCCGACGAACCTCAAGCGCCCACTGGCACATCAGCTTGACGCGGCGACGGTCAAGGTCACCGGCGCGTCGGGCGCTCAGTTCAGGTGAGAGTTCGTAGCGGGTGGCGCCTACGAAGGCCGCGATCTGTCCCTGGTAGCGGACGAGCATCATGTCCTACGGAGCTTCGAGCTGGGCGTTGTTCACCCTCTGGAACCGGCCAGGGCTCGCGCGAGCCGTCGGCGAGCAGTGAGGATCTGACGCTCGATCGTGCGCTGGCTGTCGCCCGTGCGCTTGGAGATCTCGTCGTAGGTGTAGCCGACCACCTGCATACCGAGGACGTGCGCTTGGCGCTCTGAGAGCTTCGCGCCTCTGATGACGTCGCGTCAGCCAGCAGCTGACGCAGGCGCAGCTCGTCACGAGGATCGACGGGCTCTAGGTCCTCGTTCTTGTCGCCGGTAGCGACCACTATTTGCAGGTCGCGACGTGAGCGGCGCTCATGCCGGACCGCCTGGCGGATCGCCACGGTCGTCAGCCAGCTGTGCGCAGCATCTGTGCTGTCGAGCTCGTGGCTTAGGAACTGTGTCCAAGCGAACATGCAGGCGTCCTCGACGTTGGCGTCTGAGGTATCGACCAGCGACCGGACGCGGCGACGCAGGACCTGCTGGAGTGCTCAAAGAGCAGCGCGGCGCCCGGCGCCGGGATTACCCGAAGCGGACATGATGTGCCTCCTTGGTGGGCGGAGGACCCCGCGCCGGTGCTGGCTGCGGGGGTCGTGTCGTTTGCCCACCGCCCAGCACGCCGGCTGGCGTGCCACCCTGAAAGAGCGGGGTCGGACACGACACCGGCGACTGCGATCTGTCTGTCTGAACGCCGCTTGCCCGGCGAGCGCTGCCGCGTCAGTGAGGTTTGGCCGTCATCGCCACCGGCTACTTACTTAAGGTTTCTTGACTATTGGCCGACCGGTAGCTGATGAGACTGCCCCGGTGGCGCTGCCCGCGCTGCGGCCTGGTTGCCGATCCGCGCTTTCACCAGTGCCGCCAAACGGTACGCCCGCTTGGGCCTCCGTGCCCAGCACGAGCGCACCTGTGTGATCAGGCGGCGTCGCAGTAGTCGACGTCTTCGTCGACGTCGACCTCAACGCCCTGCTCTTCGCTCTCGGCCAGCGCAGCGTCGACGACATCGCCTTCGTCGCTCTCGGCCAGCGCAGCGTCGACGACGTCGCCTTCGTCGCTCTCGGCAGCCTGCGCGGCATGAGCGGCCGCTCGGGCGCTTGACCGCCTCAGCAACGGCGCCGTCCTCGGCGCCCTGCCAAGCCGCTTTTCTCTTCCGGCCAGGCCTGGCCAACGAGGATGCGCGACCGATGTGCACGCTGAGAGCCCGATGAGACGCCATGAGCTACGCGTTTATCTACGCGTCCACCAACGCGGGACACTAAGAATAGTGCTACGCTTGGAGCGTGGAAACGAGCAGCCTAAATCCAGCGGCCCTTCGGGAAGCCATCGAACGTGCCCGCGAACGCCGAGACCGCGCCTACGCGGAGTACGAGGTCGCCAACCGCGAGCTTGAGTGGTTGCAAGAAGGACTCCGGCTGTCCGGGGCCGAGGACGCCGAGCAGGACGGTGATGCTCTCCTGCAGGGCCTCCTGCCCGAAGGGGCGCAGACCCGCAAGCCGACCCTGAGGCAGGCGATCATCCTCGTGATGCGCGCTAATCCGCGCTCGGATTGGACGACCAACGACATCGCCGAGGCCCTGACGATGAACGGCTGGCTGCCGCGCCACGGCGAAGCCAGCAAGCGGATCAGCGACATGGCCAACGTCATGATCCGAGAGGGGCATCTCAATCGCAGCGCTCGGGGCGTGTACAAGCTCTCCGTCTTGCTCGCTGACGCGCTCCGCCGAGCCCTGCCTCCGATCACCGATTATCGCGTGGCCGCGGCAAACGGGATGCCCGTACCAGATCGTCCTGCCGCCAGCGAAGGGCTTGCCGACGACGACTGAAGACTTCCGGTTCTCAAGCCCGCATTCCAGCGGTGTCCGGAAGAGCCACGGTGGCCGGGGAGATTGAGCTCCCCGGCTCACCGCTCGAACCGCAATCGTAATCAGGTCATGAATGGTCGGTCACCCCGGAGCCGGCGCGCTGGGTCTTGAAGGCCGAAGGTGATCGTGTTGGGCGCGCAATGCGTGAATCCGGTAGTCCGTGTAGTGGTTTACGTCTTTGCCAGAGCGAGTGATTAGCCAGGTACTCACAGCACGCGATCGCAATAGCGACGACTTCGATCGCGGTGCTGACTACGCCGGCGGGAATGCTCCGGCGAGCATCTCGGCCAGCCATTGGATTTCGGCGGAGCTCAGCGGTCCGGGTCTCCCGGCGAGTTTCGCGACGTGGGCTGGGTCGTCGACGGTGATCAATCCGCCGCGGGCTTGGGCGTAGTGAAGCCACTGGCGTCTTATGAGCGGGAAGCAAAGCGCACCAAGCACGGTCACGTCGCCGGCGTCGTTGCGGTCGAGCACTCCTGCGACGCGCACGAGCTGGCGTTCGAGCGCGTCGAGCTGGCCGGTGCGGTCGCGTCCGTTGACGAGCAGTTGCTCCCGGCGGTTGATGACGCCAGCAGTCACGATCTGCACGCGGCCGCGGCTGCTTTTGGTGTCGATCACCGTGACTCCGGTGGGGCCGATTGCTATGTGGTCGATATTCGTCCGCCCGCGGCCGGAGACGCGCCGGTCGTGCATCAGGACGACACCGCTGCGGTGGAGGCGCTGCTCGAGCGCGCGGGCGGTCGCCGCTTCGCCCTCGGCGCCTTGGCGCCAAGCGCCGACATTTCGAGGTTCGCCGGCCAGCGCCGCGACGAGTGAGCCGACGGGTCCGTATCTGGCTCGGACGCGCTTGCGCCGCGTTTGTTGGCGTCGCGCGTACTCGCGCTGGGCGCTTGCGCCCGGTGCGCTGTCAGAGTTGTCGTGGATCTGGCTCATGGCTGTCGTGATTGACGGTAGCTCTGGGTCCGGCGGATCACATCGCCTTTGTCCGCCCGGTCTGTTGGGTCACCGGCGTCCCGTTTGGGGACGGTGTGCCCGGCAGCGTCTGTTCGGGGTACACCGGAACCTCGCAGCGGGTGCGTGGTCCGGCCGGATCGATCCGCTCAGGCTCCGCTTGAGGCAGATGGACGGGCAGGATGCTCGCGACGCTAGGCTCGCCGGCGATCGGCGTGTAGATGACCGCTTCGCCTCGGTTGAGCGCGCCGAAGGTGTCCGAGGAGATGCGAAACTCGCGCACGCGTCGGGCGCTGCCGCGCCCCGTGTGCGTGTGTCCGTGCGCGCCGGTCTGGCTGGTCATCTGCCATAGCGAGCGGGTGCCCATCAGTTTCGCGAGCCAGTCGCGGGACTCTGGGCTGGTTTGTCGGTGCGCGACCACGCCGGCGAAGTTGTCGGTCAAGCTTGCCAGCAAGCCAGGTTGTTGCGTGAGCGCGTCGATGTCGGCGGCCGATTGGGTGATCACGATCACCTGTCCGCCGTGCGAGCGGCCGCGTTGCAGGATCGCGACTCCCCGTTGCGCGGCCATCTTGATCACGGCACCGAACTCGTCCAGCAGCAGCGTCCAAGGCGCGCCGGCCTGTTCTGCTGCGTCGTGCAGGTCCGCAAGCGCGAGCACCGAGAGCGCGGCGGCCTCGTCGGGCATTCTGTCCGCGTGTGTTCGCCACATCACGACGGCCCGCTGCTGGAGCGCTTCCACCAGGCGCACGGCGACGGTTTCCCCGTTAGGGGCGAGGCGCGGGGTAACCAGCGTCCGCCCGGCGAGTGCCAGCGCGACCTCGAGCCGGAACACCCCGCCGGAGAGGTCCTGAACCCCCCGGGCGGAGCTGACATAGGTGCCGTGCGCGCTCGCGCGTCGCTTCAGGGCGGCATGTGTGTCGTCCAGAGGCTCGGTGAGCTTGACCAGCTGCTCGTAGTTCCCGGGGAGGCACGCGTCGATCAGCAGAGGGATCGACGGAGGCCACATGCCCGCGGCGTGCAGCACCTTGCAGACGACGTCGAGGTGGCGACGTAGCACGTCGTAGTAGTAAGGCTCGGATTGCTTGATCGCCTCGACCGCCCGGGCGGCCACCCCGTCCGGAGAGCCCCAGAGCGGCTGCCAGCGGTCGGTCGCAGGATCCTGGGAGTCGAATAGCACGAACGGCACGCCGGCCCGGGCGGCGAGCTGTTTCATGTGCTCGACGTCCTCGGGGTCGCCCTTCTGGTCGAGCACCAACAGCGCCGAGTGGTCGGCGAGCGTCGAGAGTGTCAGTCTCTCTGTGTTTCAC
>CAXMLR010000161.1:0-16753 GCA_964194275.1 uncultured Solirubrobacterales bacterium | reverse complement strand
CTCTCGCCGTGCGTGCTGCCGCTCGTGCCCGGCTACCTCTCGGCGATCGTTGGCGTCGCTCCCGCCGATGTTGAGTATGCGAGTAAGCGACGAGTGCTGGTTCCGAGCCTTCTGTTCGTCGCCAGCTTTTCCCTGATCTTCGTTGTGCTTGGCGCCGGTGCGACGCTGCTCGGGTCAAGCTTGGCGACCCATCGCCAGCTGCTCGACAAGATCGCCGCGGCGGTCATCATCACGCTCGGCGCGTACTTCGTCCTGAGCACTGTCGTCGTCGGCTTGAACCGCGAGTGGCATGTCGACGCGCTCATGCAACGCGCCGGTCGTGGCGGACCGCTGGTGACCGGGGCAGCGTTCGCGCTGGCGTGGACGCCATGCGTCGGACCGACGCTCGGAGCGATCCTTTCGGCGGCGGCGATCTCCAGCTCGGCGCTGCATGGAGCTGTGCTGCTCGCGTTCTACTCCGCCGGCCTCGCGGTCCCGTTCCTCGCGACGGCCCTTGCGTTCGAGCGAATGACCTCGGTGTTCGCTGCCGTGAAGCGACACTTTCGGTTCGTCATCGCCGCCGGCGGCCTGGTGCTGATCGCAATGGGGGTGCTCATCTGGACTGGCGAACTGTTCCAGCTCAACATCCAAGCCCAGCAGGCGCTGGATAGCCTCGGCATCAACTTCTTCAACACCATATAGCGACCTCGGACCGGCGGCCGCTTGGTGGTCGTGATCTGGCGTCGAATCGGCCGGAGACCAATAGACCTCGCCGCGCCTGCAGAACAGCCCACCTGCGCGACCAGCTTCAGGGCTTAGACCCGCGCCGACCCCAAGGATCCAGAACACTCTTGACCGTCGAGCGCGCGCTCCTCAACCGTAGTCACGGTTCCTGAATCCTTTCGGGCTCGGTTCGCGTCCAAGCCGCCGTGATCGACTCACCCGCGACTGCATCCGGCGGCGCGTCTCTCGCCGAGCGGGTCCATGAGAGCGTGGCCCTGGCCGATCCTGGCCGGTCACTGGCGGGCGACAGCCTACATTTCGTCCGCACGGTCGCCCTGTCGGTGGGCATCCAGGGGCCGACCGCGGGCGTGATCGTCGGACCCGCTGTGCTCGCGGGCATCGTCGGCGGCGCGGGAGCGCTCGCCTATCTCCTCGGGTTCGTGGCGATGGCGTTCTGTGCATACGCGTTTGTCGTGTTCTCACGGTCGTTCAACAGCGCCAGCTCGGTCTACGCGTTCAACGGCTCGATTTTTGGCCCTCGCTACGGCTTCGTCTCCGCGTGGCTGCTGCTGCTCGTCTACACGTCCTTTGCGGCGGCCGTGTATGCCAGTACCGCCGATATCGCGCAATCGCTGCTCGCCTCGCTCGGAGTCCACGTGGGGTGGGTCGTCCTCGCCGTTGTGGGGTGGGCCGCGACGATGGTGCTCGCCTACGCCTCGATCGGTTTCTCCGCTCTGGTCATCTTCGTGTGCGAGGGGATCGCGATCATCCTGGTCGCGATCGTCGGGGTCGTGGTCGTCGTCAAAGGCGGTTATCACCATCACGCGCTCTCGACCGCGCCGTTTCAGACGCACGGGATCGCGTTCAGCCTGCTCGGCCTGGGCGTCGTCAACGCGTTCGGCGCGTTCTCCGGGTTTGAGGGAGCGGCGGTGCTTGGCGAGGAGTCCGCCCGTTCGACGCGCACCATCCCGCTGGCTGTAGTCGGCTCGCTGGTCGCGTCGGCGGCCGTGTATGTCGTGATCACGTGGATAGTCGACAACGCATACGCAAGTCCGCACGCACTCGCAAACGATCCAGCGCCGCTGGTGCATCTCGCGAATGTGTACGTCGGCTCGACGATGGGCAAACTCGTTAACGTCGCGGGGGTGATCAGTGCGTTCGGGGCGCAACTGGCGTGCGTCAACGCGGCGAGCCGCCTGCTGTTCGCCCTCGGGCGCGAGCTCGGCGGTGGCCGGCAAGCGAGCAATCTGCTTGTGCGCACCGACCGGCGGCGACGCTCGCCCGTCAGCGCGCTGGTCATCGTCGGCGGTCTGAGCCTCGCCGGTGTTCTGGCGTTCAGCTTCGAGGGACAGGCGATCCGCGCGCTGACGATCATCGTGACCTACGGCGCGTACCTGATCCTCATCGCCTACATGCTCACGGTCATCGCGGCCGCGGTCTCGGTGTGGCGCAACGGGCGCCGGCCAATTCCGATGCTCGCGCTGTCCGTCGGCGTGATCGTCCTGGGCTACGTGCTCTATGACACGTTCAATCCGTTCCCTGCGCCGCCGTTCGACGGCGACGTCTGGGCCGCGCTCGGCAGTGTGGTGCTCGGTGTGGCGCTCGCCCTCGTGCCCGCTGTCCACGGCCGGATCGCCCGATCCGAGCTGCTGCACGCCGCGCGCCCCGGGAGGCTCCCGGCCGAGGCCTCAAGCCCATCGTGAACCTCCGCCCCGGTGATGAGCGGCTGAGGTGGTCAAGCTCACCCGGGTAATCCGAGACCGGCGCCCGTCCTCGCGGGAGCGCGCGATCACGGCTCAGTCCCGAGCAGGACCCGTTTCCCTACGAGTCCGACCCACGTCCCGGACGGCTCTGCTCCCCGCGACCACCCCGCGACGTGTGGCGCAGCATCCGGGCTGCGTCAGCAACGCGTTGGACCGCGGTCATGGCTACGAAGCCGGCGAACACCCAAGCGATCGTCGTGCTCGAGCCCGGGATGACGCAGAACAGGCAGTACACCACGATCGTCTCGGTCCCCTCCGCAATCCCGGTCGTCAACCGCAGCGAGCGCTCGTCGCCTCGTTCGAGCCCGAGCCGCTCGATCACCGATGAGAACGAGAGCAGCGCGACGTTGTTGACGAGATAGGACGCCAGCAGGGCTACGCACGCCAATCGTGCGCCGGGATGGGCGACCGCCACTCCGAGAACGAACCCGGAGTAGACGACGAAGTCGGCCACGAAGTCCAGCAGTCCACCTAGCTCGGTGGCGCTCCGCCGGCGCGCGATCGGACCATCGAGCCCGTCGAGGACACGATTCAGCAGCCACAGCACCAGCGCGAGCGCCCACGCTGATTCGGCGATGGCCACGGACGCGCCCAGCCCGACGATCAGTCCCGCCGCCGTCACCCCGAGCGCCGGAACGCGACGCGCCGCGAGCCTGTCGGCGACGCGATCGAGCGACGGGGCGAGCTGCGCGCGAAGCGCCTGATCGATCACGGCAGCGCTGGGATGCTGATCTCGATGTTCGCTTCGCGCTTCACGGCGTTGCGTCGCTGGGTACGGCTGATCACCGCAAGCACCACGGTCAGGATCGCCACTGCGGTCAGCGCGATCATGAACGGGAGCGATCCCGGATGCCTGGCGGTGCTTCCGAGCGCGGTGTAGGCGACTGTGCCCGGAACGATGCCGAGCGCGGTCCCAGCAACATAGGTGCGCAGCGAGACGCCGGTCATCCCGGCGGCGTAATTGAGCAGATTGAACGGAACGATCGGAACCAGGCGCGCGTAGAGAAGCGCGACGAACCCCCGCTGGCGCATCCACTCCTCCCACCTCGTGGCGCGGCCCCCGATAAGACGCTGCACATTAGCGTGCCCGAGGCGTCGCCCGATCACGAACGCGATCGTTGCACCGAGCAGCGCAGCGACCAGCGTGATCAGGCTGCCGGCGACCACGCCGAACAGCGCGCCACCTGCGAGCGTGGCGACAACGGCGGGAAACAGCAGGATTGTGAGACCAACGTAAATCATCACGAACGCAACCGGCGCAAGCCATCCGGCCCGGTGCACGATCCGGTGGATATCGGCGCTCGTGGGTCCGCCGGCCACCAGCAGCCAGACCGACACGCCCCCGAGCACAATCAGGATTAGCAGAAGCCGGACGCGCGGTGAGTGCAAGCGTCTCCGGCGGTCTGGCATGTCATTGCGCATCCTGTCCATGGCGGTGGTTAGATCCGGTCCGGACCCAGAAGGATTCACTGTGCTAACGCATTACCCACGTGCTCATCCGAGGCGCACAGCCGGAGTTGATCCGACGCCGAGTTGGAGAGCACGGAGTTCATCAGGACCAGCCGCAACCGATGAGTTCCGCGGCCAGCGCGCGAAGGTCGTGGCCGATCGCCTCGGGCGCCAGAAAGAACGATGGATACGCACGCCCATCGCGAGAGAGCCAGCCGGTCCGCAGCCCAGCACGTCGTGCGCCGTCGACGTCCCACGGGTGGACGGCGATCATCACGAGTTTTCCGGGGTCGGCGGCGCATCTGCGGGCGGCGTATGCGTACGCCTCAGCCGCCGGCTTCCAGCGACCGGCGTCGCTGATAGACAGGCAGGCCTCCACGAGGTGGCGCAGCCCCGCGCGCTCCAGCAGCGATTCCGCCACGGTGGCTGCCCCGTTGCTCAGCGTGACGATCCGAACCCCAGCGTCGGCGACCTGCTGCAGCCCGGGAGCCACATCGGGATGCAGATCAAGCTCGGCCATGCCCGCGACGACATGCTCGGCGGCTGCCAGAGCGGTGCCGCGCAGAGTCTCGACGCCGGCCAGCATCGCCGCCAGCGTCGGGACCGCGATGGCGGAGAAGTCGGCGTATGCGCCGGCTGCGGTCAACGCGAATCCGTCACGCAGAGTGGCCGCAAACCAGATCGGCAGCAGACCGGCCCCCGCCCCGACCTCCTCCAGCCGACCGGCGAGGCCGGTCATGTCGGACAGCGTCTCATTGACGTCAAAGACCGCCACGAGCGGCGGCTTCGAGTGGGCAGCAGTGTTCATCACGACGTCGGTGGGTGGATTGCGTGCATCGGGTGATTGTCCGCCTGTGGAGCGCGCAGGCTACGTCAGGGCGCCTGAATCTTTTGCTGCTCTGCCTGGGTCCCAAGTTCTCGGGACTCGCTCGCGAGCGTCCCCCGAGCTGCATCCTGCCCGGCTGATCCGATCCCAATCTGAAAGGTGAAATCCATGGCCAAGATCGCCGTGATTCTGCTTGCTGACACCGACCGACCCGAGGGCATGGGCCGCATGGCCAACGCGCTGACAACCGCCAAGGAGGCCAAGGAGGCCCGCGATGAGATCCGCGTGATCCTCGATGGGGCCGGCACGAAGTGGGGGGCCGAGCTGGCCGACGAGAGCCACAAGTACACCGGCTCCTGCATGCCCTGAAGGCCGAAACCGGAGCGTGCGCGTACTGCTCCCGCGCGTACGGCGTCAAGGACGAGGTCGAGGCCGCCGGAATCACGCTGATGGACGAGTACAAGGGACATCCGAGCGTTCGGCAGCTGATCGTCGATGGGTTCGCAGTCGTCACCTTCTGAACGCCGGTGCAGGGCGCGCCGCTGCCGCCCGGGACCCATGGAGTCCCATATGTATAATCGCTGATATCAGTATTGGTGAATACGCCACGAGGGGTCGCCCGTGATCGGTGATGACGAGTACGACCTGATTGTGATCGGGTCTGGCGGCGGAGCGTTCGCGGCCGCAATCCGCGCGCGCGATTTGGGCGCGAGCGTCGTGATGGTCGAGCGCGCGACGATCGGCGGGACGTGCGTGAACGTCGGCTGCGTTCCGTCCAAGGCGCTGCTAATTGCCGCGGCGAGCGCTCACGCCACTGGTGAGCCGTCGCTGGCGGTGGCGCTCGAGCGCAAGCGCGCGCTGGTGTCCGAGCTGCGTCAGGCCAAGTACGTCGATCTGATCGACGATTACGGGATCGATTACCGCGCGGGATCGGCGCGGCTGCGTGACGGCCATACCGTCGAGGTCGACGGGACCGGCGTCCGCGGCGGCGCGATCGTGATCGCGACCGGGGCCCGCCCGGCGATCCCCGACATCGCAGGGCTGCATGAGGCCGGCTTTCTGACCTCGACCTCGGCGCTAGAACTATCCGTGGCACCGCCGCGCCTCGCCGTCCTCGGGACCGGGGCCGTAGGACTGGAGCTCGGCCAGATGCTTGGCCGGTTCGGGTCGCGGGTCACGTTCGTCGCACGCGGGCGGTTCGCACCCGACGCAGAGCCAGAGATCTCCGACCAACTCGCCGACGTGCTGCGCGCGGAGGGGCACGAGGTCCTGGTCGACACGCGCACGGTGCGGGTCCGCCAAGACGGATTCAACAAGGTGCTGCTGGGCTCTAGCTCAGAGGGCGAGTTCGAGCTCCACGTGGACGAGATCCTCATCGCCACTGGCCGTACCCCGAACGTCGAGGACGTCGGACTGGACCGGGCCGGGGTTACGCTCGACGAGAATAGATCCGTCGTCGTCGATGACGCACAGCGGACCAGCGTGGCATCGGTGTTCGCCGCCGGCGACGTGACCTGCCAGCCACGGTTCGTCTACGTCGCGGCCGCGGCCGGCGTGGCGGCAGCCGAGAACGCCCTGGCCTCGGGCGATGCTCGCCTGGACTTCCGCTCCCTGCCGCGAGTCGTCTTTACCTACCCCGCCGTCGCCCGGGCCGGTCTCACCGAAGCCAAGGCCAGCGAGGAGGGACTTGCGGTTGAGACTCGGGTGCTGCCCTTGTCCGCGGTCCCGCGGGCGCTGGTCAACGGCGACACCCGCGGACTCGTCAAGCTCGTCGCGGAGGCCGAGACGGGTCGCCTTCTCGGGGCAAGCATGCTCGCCGGCGGCGCGCCGGACGCAATCCAGACCGCCGTCCTCGCGATCGAGCGCGGTCTCACCGTCGGCGAGCTCGCCTCCTGCTGGGCGCCGTACCTCACCATGGCCGAGGGCATCAAGCTCGCGGCGCAGACGTTCACGCGCGACGTAACAAAACTGTCCTGCTGCGCGGCATGACGACCGGCCAAAGCCCCACCATCCCGTTCCATCTCCCCGACCGGCCGGCCGAGCCGGACCTCCTCGCTAAGTACTTCCGAGGCCTCGGCGAGCCGACCCGCGTCCGCATGCTCGAGCTCCTGAGACAGCGCGAGCACTCCGTCGGAGAGCTCGCCGGGCGGCTGGCCGTGCCACAACCCAACGTATCCAACCACCTCGCCTGCCTGCGGTGGTGCGGCTTCGTGACCAGCCGACGAGAGCACCGGACGGTCTTCTATCGCGTAGCCGATGAACGGGTCACCGCGATCCTCGAGCTCGCTGGCAGCCTGCTTGCCGACAACGCCGATCACATCGCCAGTTGCCGGCGGATCGACACCAGCGGTTCCTGATGCACCCGCGACCGCGATCGACCGGAACGGCCCGCGGCGCGCTGACTGGCTTCGGGGTGCTTGCGCTCGCCGCAACCTGCTGTGCCGGCGTGCCGTTGATCGCCGCGGTCGCAGGCGCCCTCACCCTGGGTGTCTTCGTCTCGATCGCCGCCGCAGCAACCGCGGTGGCGGCAATCGCCGGTGCGCTCACGGTCAGGGCGCGCCGCCGACGTGACGACGTGACGACGCGAGCAAGTGCCGGGATGGTCACGAGCGCATCACCGACCCCGCCAGAAACAACTGGCGAGCAGACACGGACATGACCGAGCGTTTTGATGCCGTCGTGATGGGCATGGGACCTGCCGGGGAGGTGGCGGCCTGAGCTGATCGGCGGAGACGGCGGCGTCAGCGCCGGGCGAGGTCCGCGATGTGACGCGCGATCGCAGGCGCCTGATCCTCCTGCAGGAAATGCTTGGCCGGCAGCTCGTGAATGCGCTCCAGCCCGGCCGCCCGGCGGACATCCTCGCCCTGAACGGCGAGCTTGAGCGCGGGGTCCCTGGCACCCCACACGGCTTGGATCGGGTAGCGGGCCTCGCGCAGGACGCGCTCGTACAGACGCTGCTTGACTGCGGTCCGTTCGAAGCTGCGCATGATCCGCAGAAACGCGCGACCCTGGTCTCCGGCACGGAGCAGATCGACATATGCGTCGAGCTCGTCGCTTCGCACCGCCCCCATGTCCTCAACCCCCTGCAGGCGTATCAGCATCCTGAACGCGGGCTTGGACAGTGTTTTTAGGTAGATCTCGCCGACGCCGCGGCGGCTGAACGGCCCCATCGACCACGGGGGCCTGAAGCCCTCCACCGCCACGAGCGTGTTGAGAATGGTCAGCGTCAGCACGCGCTCGGGCATCGCCGCAGCGAGCTCGAACCCGACGGGCCCGCCGATGTCGTGGACGACGAGATGGAAGCGCTCGAGCTCGAGGGCGTCGACGGCGGCGGCGGAGAATCGCCCCAGCCCGGTCCAGGTGTAGTCGAACTGCTCCGGCCGATCAGCGAGCCCGAGACCGGGCAGATCGAAAGCGATGCCGCGCAGGCCGTGACCGGCCAGCTCGGCGATCACCTTGCGATACAGAAACGAGGACGTCGGAACCCCGTGGATACAGACCACCGGCTCACCGTCGCCGTGATCGAGCACGAAGCTCGTGACCCCGCCCGCCTCGAAGCGTCGGCCGGCGCCACGATGACGAGCGATGACCTCGGCGCTGCTCACGCGTTGCAGCCTACTGGTGAAGCTCACCGTTTCGGTGCAGCCGTCCACCCGCTGGTGCCGGTTGCGCGGTCCGGAACCGGAGTGACGCTCAGGCGTTCTCGCTGGGTCCTCGCCCCCCGCGTCGCGACTCGGGATAGCGGCCGCTGAGCAGGCCGGCGTTTGAAACCAGGAAGGGCACAACGAAGTTCAGTCCGCTTCGCACCCAGGTGGCCACCGTCGCATGTCCGGCGGTGATCACAGCGCCTTGGTTGATGGTGGTCAGCACCACTCCCACAATCAGGGCGATTCGCACCGTTCGTCGCAGATTGTTCGGCGTGAAGCAGTAGGCCAGCGCCTCGCGTCCGGCGACGATGCGGCTCGCTAGCACCGGGCGAGAACTAGCCACACGGGCCCAAGGCAGGTCCCCCGGAGAATCGGACCTGATCACTCAGGGGCGATGAACCCTCGGCCGAGGCCGGCGGTCGGCCGCAGACCGTCGCGCCGAGGTCCTGCGTTGTCGTTGACGATGCCGCGCCGACCACGGATTGAATCCTATATCGGTCCGGGTGAGTCAAATACCCTGAATCAGATCTGAGCACATCACTGGCCCAGGACCCCAAGAGGCGCCCATGAACTACACGATCAACCCGGTCAGACGACATCGCGCGCGGTGCCGCGAGGTCCGAGCGGGCATGGGCGACTACCTCGACGGGGATCTCGAGACACAGGCTGCCGCCTCGCTCAAGCGTCACGTTCGTTGGTGTCCGAGCTGTCGGCGGATGCTGAGAAACCTCGCCCGAACCGTCTCGGGTCTACGCGCGCTCGACGCGAGGCCAGTAGCCGCTGATCACATCGAAGCTGGGTGAGTGGAGTAGGCCTGCTCGTCGTTGGGCGGTCAAGAGACGTATCCGGCTTTGAAGTACTCATCGAGCTCGGCGCGGAGCGCCATCCGCCCGCGATGGAGTCGGCTCTTCAGGGCCCGCTCGCCCACTTCGAGGATCTCCGCCGTCTCGCTGGTGCTCAAACCCTCCACGTCGCGAAGGATGACCGCGGTGCGGTGGGCGAGCGGAAGGCGGCTCAGCGCCTGCTCGACCGCGTCGAGGAACTCGCGGGACTCGAACACCGCGTCGGGCTGATTGCCCCAGTTCGGGATCCGCTGCCCGACCTGATCGTCGAGCTCGAGCATCTCGGGTGTGGCCCGGCGAGCGTTGTCGTAGGCTTCATTGATGCCGATTCGGGTCAGCCACGTGGAGAACCGGGCGCGTCGCTCGAAGCGACCGATGTTGAGCCAGGCTCGAGTTAAGGCCTCCTGGACCGCGTCCTCGGCGGCATCGCGGTCCTGGGTGATCCGGAAGATTGTGCGCTGCAGTCGCGGGGCGTAGCGCTGGGCGAGTGCGCCGAACGCGTCCCTGTCCCCGGCCTGAGCACGCTCGACCAATCGCTGCTCATCGTCGTCTGTTGATAGTTGGGCGGCCACAGAAGCTCCTCGCGGACTGTAGTCGCGAGACGTGCTCCCCGGCCGGCGCAGAATCCCCGCGGGCGTCAGCCGCGTCAGAAGCATCAGAGTGTCAATTGGTGGCGCTCGCAGACCGACCGGAGGTCCAATGCCGTACAAGGTCATCCGTCCCCAGACCCGTCGCCCCAGCCAGCCGATTCGAACCGGGTTGACCGCGTGAGGGCGATGTGGAAGGGCGTCACCGTCGCCCAGAGCGACGACACGGTCGTCGTCGAGGGCAACCACTACTTCCCGCTTTCGAGTGTCGAAGAGAAGCTGTTGCAAAAGAGTCAGATGAAGACTCTCTGCCCGTGGAAGGGCCTGGCCAGCTACTACCACCTCGAGATCGACGGGGACCGCGGCAGAAATGCGGTGTGGACCTACCGGCATCCCTATCCATGGATCCGGAAGATCAAGGGACGCGTCGCGTTCTCACCCGGGGTCGATGTCGTGGCCGATTGACCGCCTGATGCGCTGTCTTCATGGTCTGTCAGGGTCCTGCTCGGGCCGGATGGCCAGGACGCAGATGCTGGGATATCCGCGCACGCTCCACCGCGCCCGGAGTAGCCGAAATCCGGCACGCTCAAGCGCGCAAGCCGGGTCCAACGCTCGCAGCCCGCGGTATCGATCCGACCGACGCGCCGCCAGGTGATCGAGCGCAGCGGCGACCGATCGTGCCAGGCCCCGCGGCGGGATGGCGGGGGTCACTGTGACAAGCCGGCCTCCGGGCCTCAGCACCCGCCTGAGCTCGCCGAGCGCGGCCGGCAGGTCAGCCGGTGCGAGCAGCTGCAACAGGTAGCTCGCCATCAGCACATCGAACGCGGCATCGGGTTGGTCGAGCGCGCGAACGTCTCCCACGCTCAGCAGCCACCCGGGGGGCAGCGGGCCGACGCGCGCGAGCATCGCCCGGGAGGCATCGATCCCGGTCACCTCACGGGGCACGATCGACCGCCGGGCGAGCTGGCGCAACACCTCGCCCGTACCGGTGCCGACATCGATGAGCCGCTCGTTGGAGGCGGGCGCCAGGAGACACAACGCTGTGTCTACCGCGGAGCGCTCCAGCCATAGCTGACGGTCGTAACGTCTGCTGAGGGCATCCCATGTGGGTCCCGGATCGGAGTATGCGGAGAACATCCGAACGGTTACGGTCCGGGCGGATCGCCTGGACCAGAGGGCCCGCCGGTGGCCGCCGGCGGCGAGACCACAACCTGCCACGGCCCTCGCTCACGTAGGCGCTCGTCCAGACAGGGCTTTCGACCGCGGACGAGCCGGCGCGGACGCAGCCACGGCAGAACGATCACATCAGCATGGCGGTGGGCGGCGGCGGTGGCGATCGCGTCGGCCTCGGTCCCGACGGCTGTCTCATACGCGACGCACGGTGATCGGCCCAGGGCGCCCGCGGCGGCCATCAGAGTCTCGTTAGCGATCTCTTCCATCTCGTGATTCCAGAGCGCCGCGCTCTGCCGGCAACGCGCGCAGCCGATATCGGTCCGTTCATGGGGGACGACGACGAGCACCGTCAGACGCGCCCCCGCCACGACGGCGAGCGACTGCGCATGTTGAAGCGCAGCGCGCCCCTGCGCGGTCTCGGCGTACCAGACGAGTATGTGACGCGGGCGTGGCTCGGCGGGCGAGGCGCCCGGGGCGGCTTCTCGCACCGCCCTCACCGATCGCCCCGTCCGCCGGGGGCTTCGGCCCGCCGGACTCCGGACGCCAGCGCTGCGATCTCGCCGGCCATCGTGGCCGGCTGCTCGATCTGCGGGTAGTGCCCCAGGTCGGCGAGTTCCGTGACCGGGGCGGCAGGTCGAAGCTCGCGCAGACCCACCAGCACATGGGGCGTCGCGACCGGATCCCGCATCCCCCACGCGAAGCGCAAATCGCCGGGCCAGTCACTGAGGGCTTGATGCCAGCGCTGTGCGTGAGTGACGCGCTCATTGATGTAGCTGATCAGCCGGTGAGCGATCCCACTGCCGCCCGCATGACGCCACAGCGCCCACTGATCCTCCGCCTCCGCAGGGCCGAGCGGATGCGCCGGCGAGAACAGCCGCCGGAACTGCGAGATGAACACCCGTCGGGTGCTGAAGCGGGCGAGCAGCGGGCCGATCGGCGAGCGCAGCACGGTCTGAGCCCCGGTGAGCGACGTCCGCTCAACGATCATCCCGCCGTTGAGAAGCAGCACACCGTCGACCGCGAAACTGAGGCTTCGTTCTAGATCGCGTGCGAGCAGCTCGGTGGCGACCGAGGTTCCCATGTCGTGCGCGACGATCACGACGCGGCGCGCGTGCGATCCGATCAGCTGTTCGGTCAGGTCGGCCTGGTCAAACAGGCTGTAGACGACATCGCGAGGCTTCTCGGAGAGGCCGAAGCCGAGGAAGTCAAACGCCACCGCTGCGGAGCTTGGGAGTAGCGAGACGACCTGCCTCCAGTCGTAGGAGCTGGACGGAAAGCCGTGCAGGAACAACAGCAGAGGGCCGTCGCCGTCTTGGCGTCGCACGAAGATTCGCCGGCCGGCCAGCGGGACAATCTGCCCGCCCCTGCGCCAGTCCATCACGCGCTGACTGAACTCGCCGCTCATCGCCAGTCACGATCGCTCATCAGCAGATCATCCTTGGTGAGAGCGCGTCGAGGCATCTGGCGGCTCTCGACGCGGCAGCCGCCGCTGAGCCAGGATGGAAACCGCCACGGAGTCCACGCCGAGAAACCCAATACGACTGCTCGCTGTTGCGTCGAGGCGCACACCGGTTCATGCGGCTGATCGTGAGCCATGCGCCGGCGTTAATGGACGCCCCGGCGCGGGTCACCGGGTTGGCTTGCGCTTGGGGCCTCGATGATCCGACCCGCGCGGTCGAGCTTGAACTCAACTCGTTGCACCGCTGACACTCCGCGCTGACCTCTGAGCCGCGCTGCCGCCCACTGCGCCAGGGAATGCGGGGAGATTCGCCGCTGCTCGCGCGCGATTGGGAACTGCTCGTTCTTAGCGATTGCGGTGAGGATGCCCCGGCGGTCAAGTCCGGCGAGGCGGTTAGCACCTCCGATCGGAATACCGTCGATGACGATCTGCGGCACGGTGCTACCACCTGTCTGCTCCTCTAGCCAGTGCCGAAACCGCGGAACGCCGCTGACATCGACCTCCTCGTAAGGGATGCTCCGCCGGGCGAGCAGCGCCTTGGCGCGCACGCAGTGGACGCAGGTCGGAAGGGTATACACGGTGATCACCGGTGGATCGGACGCAACCATCCCTCATATGACCCCCGCGGGTGCTCGAAGGATTCCGACGACTGCCCCCCGACGCTACCCCGCCGGCCGTCCTCTGCCATCTGGCACTCCAGTTTGTCGCTTCTGGCCTCCAGGCCCGGAGCCTGCGGTCGACCAAACCGGATGGGCGATTGAATCCTTTGATGGCGCTACCCGGTCCAACGATTCAGGATCCACCGGCGTGAGCACCCGCCTATCCGAGTGCTGCCGGTCCATTCGGCAGCGTGCAAAGCACGGTTGGAGACGACATGAGCAACATCAAGGACCACGTCGCCTTCTGGCGTGAGGGCCAAGGCCGCGCCTCAGGCATGACCATCGCAGACCGGCTTGCTCGCCACGCCCGGTGGCTGCGCGAGCTGGAGACGCGCACGCGCCCTGTCGATAGCGACACCGAGGCGGCGCTGCGCCGCCGTTGGGAGGAGTTGCCCGAGGCGATGCGCACCCCGGCGCAGCTGCTTGGCCAGCGTTCGTCCGGCTGCGAGGGTACCCACGGCGTTTTTCCTCGCTGCGATCTGGCCTGCACCCCGTGCTACCACGCCCGGGAGGCCAACCAGGTGCGCACCGACGGCACCCACACCCTGCACCAAGTCGATGCCCAGATGGCGTTCTTGAAGCAGGTGCGCGGCACCGGCCAGCATGCCCAGCTGATCGGGGGCGAGGTGACTCTGCTCGGGCCCGAGAACCACGCCGCGGCGCTGCTGACGATGCGGCGCCACGGTCGCAAACCGATGAGCATGACTCACGGCGATTTTGACTACGAGTACCTGGAGCGGCTCGCGATCGCCCCGGACGGCACGCGCAGGTTCGACTTCCTACGCTTCGGCGGCCACTTTGACTCGCTGATGCTCGGCCGGCGCGGGATCCCGCGGCCACAGCGCGAAGCTGAGCTGCATCCCTACCGCAGAGGGTTCGTCGAGCGCTTCGAACGGCTTCGGCGCGAGCACGGCGTGCGCTTCGACCTCGCCCACAACATGACGGTGACGCCGCGCAACCTCGACCAGGTGGCCGAGGTCGTGCACGCGTGCGCGCGCATGAGATTCGGGATGCTGTCGTTTCAGCCTGCCGCCTACGTCGGCAATCCGAGCCGGTGGCGCGAGGATTTCCACGCTGTCTCAATGGATGCGGTTTGGCGCGAGATCGAGCGCGGGATCGGTACCCGGGTGCCCTGGCAGCACCTGCAGATGGGTGACCCGCGCTGTAACCGCAGCTGTCACGGCGTGATCGCCGGCGGGAGGTGGACACCGGTCCTCGACGACACCGACCCGCGCGATCTCCGCGTGCGCGACCTATTCCTAAAATCGTTTCGCAGCATGGACTTCGATCGCCGACCCTGGATCGTGGCGGTCGCGACAGCCCGCGTGATCCTCCGCCATCCGCGGGTGGTTCCGGCCGCACTGGGCTGGGCGAGCCGTCTCACCCGCCGCGCCGGCGTCCTGCGGCTGCTGCGCGGCCGACCGCGCGCGCTGACCTTCGTGGTGCACGCGTTCATGGACGCCGATGTCGTCCGGCCCGCATGGGAGGCGATGCAGCGCGGCGAGGTCGCTTCCGACGCCGGCGTGCGCGCGGCGCAGGAGCGCCTGCGGGCCTGCTCCTACGCGATGGCGCATCCGGCCGAGGACCGGCTGGTGCCCGCCTGCGTCCAGCACTCTGTCCTGGATCCGCGTGAGAACGCGCAGCTCCGGCGGCTGCTGCCCCTGTATCCCACGCCATGACACACCGCTACGACCTGGTCATCCTCGGGGGGGGGACCGGCGGGCTCGTGGCGGCACAGATCGCCGCCGCGATCGGCGCCCGCGTGGCGCTCGTCGAGCGTGACCGGACCGGCGGGGACTGCCTGTGGACGGGATGCGTGCCGTCCAAGAGCCTGATCGCGAGCGCCGCGGCCGCCCACCGAATGCGCCACGCCGACGCGCTGGGGCTCCCCGTGATCGATCCGCAGATCGACTTCGCCCGGGTGATGGAGCGGGTGTGGCGGGTGATCCACACGATCGCGCCACAGGACTCACCCGGGCATCTGCGGGCGGCCGGCGTCGAGGTGATCGAGGCTGGTGGACGCTTCACCGGGCCGGGACGGATCGACGCGGGCGGACGCGAGTTGCGCTGGCGCTCGGCGATCATCGCCACCGGCTCCGGGCCGCTGCTCCCGCCGATCGAGGGTCTCGCCGACGCCGACCCGCTCACCACCGATACCGTATGGGAGCTGCGCGAGCTGCCCAGGCGGCTGCTCGTGCTGGGCGGAGGTCCGATCGGCTGCGAGCTGTCCCAGGCGCTGGCCAGGCTCGGCGCCGAGGTGACGGTGGTCGAGCTGGCCGGCCGGCTGCTGCTCCGGGAGGAGCCGCGGACGAGCGAGCTCGTCCGCTCTCGGCTCGAAGGAGAGGGAGTCAGGGTCTTGGTCAGCGCCCGTGCGACCGCGATCAAGCAAGCCAATCACGGCTATGAGCTCGTGCTCGAAGGCGCCCACGCGCCGGTTGAATTCGACCGCGTGCTGGTAGTCACCGGACGCCGCCCGCGCACCACCGATCTCGGAGTGGAGGCGGTTGGGGTCGAGCTCAAAGAGGGGGGCGCCGTGGCGGTGGACGCGCGGTTGCGTACGAGCGCCAGGCGGATCTACGCGGTCGGGGACGTCACCGGCCTGCTCCCGTTCACCCACGTCGCCGCCCACCACGCCCGAGTCGCCACCCCCAACGCCCTGTTCGGCGCGCGCCAGAAGAGCTCGAGCACGGTTCCGTGGGTCACGTTCACCGACCCTGAGGTCGCCCGAATCGGGCTGACCGAGGATCAGGCCCGCGAACAGTGGGGCGAGCGGACGCAGATCGCCGAGAGCGACTATGGGGTCCTCGACCGAGCGCTGACAGCGGGTCAAGCCTACGGCTTCGCCAAGCTAATCGGCGATCCGCGCGGGCGGCTGGTCGGCGCCACCGTCTGCGCGCCTGCCGCTGGCGAAGTGATCGCCGAGCTGACCGCGTGGATCAGCCAGGGACGTCGGATCAGCGACGTCTCGCGGACCATCCACGCCTACCCGACGCTCGCGGAGGGACCCGCGCGCGCGGCTGACCGCCTGCTCACGGAGCGGTTGCTCGGCAGCCGCTCAAAGAAGCTGGCGCGACCCGCGCTGGCGATGCTGCGCTGGGCCGCAGCGCGGCCGCGGTGACGACCACCGCGCCGCCGGCGTCCGGCCCGCAGGCCGCGCGGCCTCCAACCGAGGGCGAGCGGTGGGCGGCCGACGCGCTCACCACCCTCCGGGCGGCGGCCTTCGCGCCGGCGGCGGTCATCCGCTTCGTGCAGGAGTCGCTCGGCCGCGCGGCAGACACGCGGACCCGGCGCCGCGGCCTCGCGCGTCAGGCGCAGCGCTGGTCGATCACCGGGGCGGGCACCATGCTCGCCCTGCGCGAAGCGCTGTCCCGCCGGGGGGTGGGCACTCCCTCCCGCAGCACCCTCGTGACCTGGTGCGCGATCCAAACGGCGATGCTGGAGTGGCACCTCGGCATGGTCGAGGGCGTTGAAGGTGACCCGCGGGATCGCCTGTCCGCAGCGGACGCTTTAACACTGGGGCGCGGCGCGTTGGCGCCGTTCGCCGCCGCAGCGCCCCCGGACGGGGAGTGGTTCCTGCTCCTGCTCGCGGCGGCCGGGGGCAGCGACCTGCTCGACGGCCGGCTCGCGCAGCGCGACGGCCCCACCC
>CAXMLR010000160.1:0-5142 GCA_964194275.1 uncultured Solirubrobacterales bacterium | reverse complement strand
GGTCGAAGGCCTGCCCGATGCAGATGCCGACGTCCTCCACCGTGTGGTGGGCGCCGGTCTGCAGGTCTCCGCGGGCCTGCACGACCAGCTGTAGCCGTCCGTGGCGCGCCAGCAGGTCGAGCATGTGATCGAGAAAGCCGACCCCCGTCGTTCGCTCCCCGACACCGCCGCCGGCGCCGTCGAGCGCCAGCTGCACGTGGATCTCGGTCTCGCCGGTCCTGCGGTCGATCTCGGCGCTGCGCGTCATCGCTTCGCATTGTCCCGGATACGAGCCTCCATCGACCGGGCGTGGAGCTCGAATCCCTCGGCTCGAGCCACCGCGGCGCCGGCGCGGGCGAGATCGGCGGGCTCGGTGATGCGCACCTCTGTGTAGCTGCGCAGGAAGTGGGCGGGCGAGAGTCCGGAGGCAAACCGCGCGGCGCCGTTGGTCGGCAGCACGTGATTGGACCCGGCGACATAATCCCCGAACGCGGTGGCGGCGCCGGCGCCGACAAACACACAGCCTGCCCGCGTGGCGCGGGGAGCCAATCGCTCGGCGTTGGCGCCGATCAGCTCCAGATGCTCGGGCGCGAACGCCTGAGACAGCGCCAGGGCGCTTTCGTGATCCTCGACTTCGATCAGCGCGGCCACGGCGCCGGTCTCTGCCGCGTCGGCGAGGAGCAGCTCGATCTGCTGGAGGAGCTCCGCTGAGGGTGAGACCGCAATCACAAGCGTTCCCGGTCCGTGCTCGGCCTGCGCCAGCAGGTCCAGTGCCACCAGCCGCGGATCGCCGCCGCCGTCGGCGATCACCACGAGGTCACTCGGCCCGGCGAAGCCGTCGACTCCGACCTGCCCGAACACCTGGCGCTTGGCCTCCTGCACGTACAGGTTGCCCGGACCGACGATCACGTCGACCGCCGTCACCGTCTCGGTGCCGTAGGCGAGCGCAGCGACACCCTGCGCGCCCCCCATCCGGTACACGTCGCTCGCGCCGGTCAGCTCGCAGGCAGCCAGGATCGCTGGATCAATCTCTCCGTCGGCTCCGGGAGGTGCGCACACCGCGACCGCTTCGACGCCCGCGGCGCGGGCGGTTGTCACGCCCATCACGACCGTGCTCGGATACGGAGCCCGGCCGCCCGGCACGTAGACGCCGGCGCGCGTGAGGGGCGTGCGCCGCAGGCGGACCTCATGGGAGCGGAGATCGAGCTTCCGGTCGAGCTCCAGATCCCACGCCGAGGCCACGGCGTGCACATTCTCGATGGCCAGCTCGAGCCCAGCGCGTACGGGGGGTGCGAGTCCCCGCGCCGCGGTTTTCAGCTCCTGCTCGGGCACCTTCAGGGGGGCGACGGCTTCGCTGCGGTCAAAGCGCCGCGTGTACTCACGCAGCGCCCGGTCGCCTCCGGCGCGCACCTGCGCGATGATCTCCGCCACCGCATCCTGGACGGATTCCGGCGCTGGGATCAGCCGGCGCAGCGCTGCGGCCCTCGCTACGGGGTCGCGATCAGGGAACCGGCGCTCACACTGCACCGACGCGCTCCAGCAGCGCGTCGATCTCCCGCGCCTTGAGCTTGTGGGCGACTCGGTTGGCGATCAGGCGAGCGGTGCAGTGCGCGATCTCCTCGCGGATCACCAGACCGTTCTCACGCAGCGTGGTGCCGGTCGCAGTGAGATCGACGATGCCCTCGACCAGCCCGGTCAGCGGGGCCAGCTCAACAGACCCTTTGACCTCGACGATCTCCGCCTGGCGGCCGGTCTCCAGAAAATGCCGCGCCGCGATCCGCGGGTATTTGGTGGCGATCCTAACCACTCCGAGCCGGCGCAGCGCCTCGGCGGCGCGATCCTCTCCGGCCACCGTGGCCAGCACCATCGTGCAGTGCCCGTAGCCGAGGTCGGACAGCTCGTAGACCTCGCGCTCGGCCTGCTCCATCAGCACGTCCTTGCCCGTGATGCCGATGTCGGCCGCTCCCGCCTCGACGTAGGTGGGAACGTCGGAGGGACGCATGGTCACGATCCCGGCCTCCTCGAACAGCAGCTTGCGGTCGTTCTCCCGTACCTCGCGAGTGTCGAGTCCGAGCCGATCGAGCAGATCGAGCGTGTCCCCGAACAGAGCGCCGCGGGGCACGGCGATGCGCATGCCGGTCATCAGGACGCCCGCTCCTCGCCGGTCAGCGCGATGTGCAGCCGTTCGACGTACAGCGCGAACCCGACGGCGGACAGCGGGCGGCCGAACCGGCCCAGCAGCTCGTCGTAGCGGCCGCCGCTGCCGATCGGCACGCCGTGGGCGGGATCGTAGACCTGGAACACCGCGCCGGTGTAGTAGCCCAGGCTGCGCACCAGGCCGAGGTCGAAGATGATCCGCTCAGCCACCTCGGGGGCCAGCTGAGCGTGAAGCTCGCGCATGCCGGTGCCGGCGGCCTCGAGGGGACCGTTTAATTGATCGAGCACCTCGGGGCCGCCCCGCACCCGGGGGACCCGGAGCAGCAGACCGAACGCGTCGGGCCCCAGACCGAGCGACTGCAGCTCACGCTCCAGGCCGACGAAGTCACCGGTGACGAGTTCGCCGAGGATCAGCTCGCGGCGGTCCGGGGCGACGTCAAGCGTCTCCAGCAGCGTCGGGTAGAGCGAGGCGTCTCCGAGGCCGACGCTGTAGGTCTTCAGCCCGGCCGCGTCGAGTGCCGCGCACAGGATCGTCAACGCCTCGGCGGTCCCCTCGACTCCCGGCTTGCCAATCAGCTCCACACCAGCTTGTAGGAACTCGCGCGACTGCCCGCGCTGGGGTCGGACGCCTCGATAGGCGTGGGCAAAATAGCTGAAGCGCAACGGGACCTCGGCACGGGCGTAGCGGGTGGCCACCAGCCGGGCGATCGGCACCGTCATGTCCGAGCGCAGCACCAGCACATTGCCCTGCTCGTCGAACATCCGATAGGCCGGTTGCGTGGCCGTCATCCCGGCCCGCTCGAACGTGCCCTCGTACTCGAGCGCGGGCGTCCACACCTCGCCGTAGCCGCCCTGCTCGAACACGGAGCGCACGCGGTCGGTGACGAGGCGAAGCTCCCGCATCTCGTCGGGCAGGACGTCGCGGGTCCCGCTGGGAATCCGGTGGATCATCGGCGCTGAGCGTAGTGGGTCGCGCGGGGAAATCAGACGTGCGCCGGCACGTCATCGACCCGCTCGATCCGCGCGCCGAGCTCGCGCAGGCGCTCGTCGATGCGCTCGTAGCCGCGGTCGATCTGACGAACGTTCCCGATCTCCGTGATGCCGTCGGCGCACAGCGCGGCGATCAGCATCGCCATCCCGGCGCGGATGTCAGGCGACTCGACACGTTCGCCGCGCAGCGGCCGCGGCCCGACGACGATCGCCCGGTGCGGATCGCAGATCGTGATCGCGGCGCCCATCAGTTGAAGCTTGTCGGTGAAGAACAAGCGGTTCTCGAACATCTTCTCGTGAATGATCACCGATCCCTCGGCCTGAGTCGCCAGCGCCAGCGCAATGCTGGTGAGATCGGCCGGGAACGCTGGCCAGGGGCCATCCTCGACCTTCGGCGTGTAGTCGCCGGCGTCGTTGCGGATCACCAGGTGCTGGGAGCCGGGCACGATCACGTCGTTGCCACGGAATTCGCTGCGCAGCCCAAGCCGGTCGAACACCAGGCAGATCATCCGCAGGTCCTGCGGCTTGCAGTCCTTGATGACCAACTCCCCTCCGGTGACCCCGGCCAGGGCCATGAACGAGCCGATCTCGATGTGGTCAGGGGCGATCGTGTGGGTGCAGCCGCGCAGGCTGGTCGTTCCGTGCACCGTCATCACGTTCGAGCCGATGCCGTCGATCTGCGCGCCCATCGCAACCAGCATCCGCGCCAGGTCTTGAACGTGCGGCTCGGACGCTGCGTTGCGGATCACCGTCGGCCCCCGCGTCAGCGCAGCGGCCATCAGCGCGTTCTCGGTCGCCATCACCGACGGCTCGTCCATCAGGAAGTCGCAGGGCCGCAGACCGGCGGTTGGGGACTCGATCAGGATGTCCCGGTCGTGCGCGACGGTGGCACCGAGGGCCCGGAAGGCGTCGAGATGCGGGTCCAGCCGGCGGCGGCCGATCACGTCTCCCCCCGGCGGAGGCATGTGCGCCCGGCCGAAGCGCCCCAGCAGCGGTCCCGCGAGTAGGAACGAGGCCCGGATTCGCTCGGCCAGCGCCCGGTCGACCTCCTGGGAATCCACCATTCCGGTGTTGATCGAGACCTCCCCGGGGCCGCGCCACTGCACCCGTGCCCCGAGCGACTCGAGGAGCAGCGTCATCGTCACCACATCGCTGATGTTGGGGACGTTGCGGAGGATCACCTCGTCCTCGGTGAGCAGGCATGCGGCGAGGATCGGCAGCGCGCCGTTCTTGTTGCCGGCCGGGACGATCGTGCCCGACAGCGGCACGCCGCCTTCGATTACGAACTTTTCCATTGGTTTCGGTGGCGCCGGGGTCGTGGGAAGCGCGGTCTGCAGCGTGTCTGTTGCTGCCGCAGCGGGCGACGGGTGCCGCTCGCGATCCGCCTGGCCGGGGCCGTCACGCGCGTGGTCCGGCCCCGAGCGCTCAGCTAGGGTAACAGCCATGCCGGGACAGTTTTCGCGCAGCGACGCCTGGACCCTCCTTTGCGAGTGGACACAGTCCGAATCTCTGCGCCGTCACATGCTGGCCGTGGAGGCGGCGATGCGGGCCTACGCCCCCCGTTTTCACGGGGACGTGGAGCTCTGGGGCCTCACCGGCCTGCTCCACGACCTTGACTACGAGCGCTATCCCGACCTCGAGGACGGCCACCCCCGTTACGCCATGCGCGAACTCGAGGAGCGCGGGTATCCGCCTGAGCTGGTCCGGGCCGTCGCCTCGCACGCGGACTTCCTCGGAGTGTCCCGAGACTCGGCGATGGAGAAGGCGCTCTACGCCGTCGACGAGCTCTCCGGGTTCGTGCTCGCCGTGGCCTACGTGCGGCCCGAGGGCCTGACCGGGATGACCCCGAAGTCGGTGAAGAAGAAGCTCAAGCAGCCGAGCTTCGCGGCCGCGGTGGGCCGTGAGGAGCTGCGGGACGGCGCCGAGGCGCTCGGGGTCGACTTCGATGAGCATCTGGCAATCGTGATCGGGGCGCTGGCCGAGCGCCAGGAGGATCTGATGGCGGCCGGGGCGGGG
>CAXMLR010000159.1:0-2150 GCA_964194275.1 uncultured Solirubrobacterales bacterium | reverse complement strand
GCAGGGGAGGAAACCGGCTCCCTTATACAGTGCCGCCGCCGTGTTGGTCTGCCCGAACCACTCAATGAACGCCGCCGCGGCGTCCTTGTGCTGTGCAGTTACGGGGATCCCGAGCCCCTCCGGGAGCCCGAATGACGTCCCCGGACCGTTGATGCCCGGCACGAGCGCCCCCTGGACGTGCCCGGCGATGCTGGACATCTTCGGATCGTTTGCGGTGGCGAGATCCCCGGGGCCGGAGGCGAAATATGTCGCGGACGCGCCCGCGACGAACTTGTCGTAGGTGGGAGTGTTGTCGAGGGTCACAGCGCCTGGTGACACCCATCCGTTCTTGACCGCGTCGACCTCGAATTGGAGTGCCTTGTTGCCCGCGGAGCCGGGAGTGCCGAACTGCGGCTTGTAGTTGGCGTCGAACAGCTGCCCGCCCATCGCCAGGGTCAGCAGGTACCACGGCGTGACCCCGCCCTCCGTCGCGGCCATCGGAATCGACAGCGGGTACTGGATGCCCGACGCTTTGAGCTTGGCGATCGCAGCCGCCAGCCCCGTGAACGTCTGCGGGTATTTCTTGATCCCCGCCGCGTCGAACATCTTCTGGTTGTAGATCGGCATGCGGAAGTCGTTCGAATAGCAGGCCGCATACGTGTGCCCGCCGGACTTGAACGGCGATTGCGTATTGCCGAGGTCCGCTACGAGGTTGGCCGGAAGCACCTTGTCCAGGGGCTCATACCACTTCGCCGTGGCAAACTGGCCGGTGAACGACCAGTCGACCTCGGTGACGTCGGCGATGTAGGTGTTGGCGGTGTTGGCCACGATCAGCTTTGAATGCACGGCATCGAACGCCGCGACGCTGAGGTTGACCTTGACGCCGGTCTGAGCGGTGAACTGGGCCAGCAGCGCTTTGGGGATGTTGTATGGCAGCAGCACGGTGATCGTCTGCCCCTTGATCGAGGCCTTTCCGGACGCGGTGAAACCGCCGCCCGAGGACGAGCTGCCGCACGCCGCCAACGCCATCACGACGCCGAGCAGAACGACGGCGGCGAGACCCTTGAACCGGCCTGTCCGATGCATTGCTTCTCCTCTCCGACCCGCGGCGCGTGCGCGTCGCCTCGACTTCGCACCCCTGGTTTTTCGCTGTTCATGCATTTGTGAAGCCCCGCTCTTTCCTTATCGCTGTCAGCTGAGCACTACGGATCGGCTCAGGTGCCGAGGCTGGTTGGGATCGACCCCGCGAGCGTGCGCCAGCGTCACCGCAGCGCGCTGCACGACGACTAGCTCGGCCATCGGATCACGCCCGTGGTCGAGCACCGTTGCGCCGGCCTGGGCTGCGACATCGAGCACGTCCGGATCGACCGGTCCGATCGCCCACACCAGCGTCGAGGTGCCGGTCGCGCTCACCGGTCCATGCCTGAACTCCATGGCCGGATAGGACTCGCTCCACGCGCCGGCGGCCTCACGCAGCTTCAACCCCGCCTCATGGGCCAAGCCCACCGCCCAGCCGCTGGCCAGGAACACAAATCGCTCGAACTCGGGCAGACGCTCGGGCAGAGGCGCCGCCAGAGCGTCCTCTCCGGCTGAAGCCAGCGCCTCAACAGCGTCCACGCCGCCCGAAAGGTGGGCCCTCATCAGGGCCAGGACCGAGGTCGGAAACCGGGTCTGGACGATCGCCTCCTCGTCGGCGAACTCGAGCGTGACCGTGCTCGCCACGACGCGTTCGATCGGGGTGTCGGCGACCGCGCAGATCGCCCGCGTCGCCACACCGGCCGGCAACCGCTCGAGCGCGCGGAGCACCTCGGTCGTGGTACCCGATCGTGATACCGCCAGCACAGCGTCGTAGTTGCGATCGCTCAGCATCTCCGATGCCGGAAACGCGTCCGTCTCACCGTGGCCGGCCGTCTCTCGCAGCGCGGCCAACGCCTGGCCGATGAACAACGAGGTCCCACACCCGATGATCGCGAGCCGGTCCCCGCGCGCCGGTAGGTCCGCGGCGGCGCTCCGAGCGCGAGTCGCCGCCTGCCGCCACGTTGTGGGCTGGCTCTCGATCTCGCGCTCGATCGTGTTCACGCGTCGCATCCTATGTCGCTCTTAGAGAGAACGCAACCACAAGAGAGCACGATCATGCAGAAAACGAACATCTGGCACGCCCGGGCGGGGAC
>CAXMLR010000158.1:0-3975 GCA_964194275.1 uncultured Solirubrobacterales bacterium | reverse complement strand
ACGGCCGGATCGCCACGCTCGACATCTATGTGCTGGTCGCGATGCTGTGGAGCGTCGTCCTATATCTGCGAGGACGGCCGGTGGCGGCCGGGGTGCTGCTGGGAATCGGAGCGTGCTTGAAGCTGGTGGCGCCGTATGTGCTGCTGGTGCTGGCGCTGTTCGAGCTGGCTGCGGTCTGGTCCGGCGCGCGCACGCGGGCCGCGCGCGGGGGTGTGCTCGCCCGCCTGGGCGGCTGTGCCGCGGCGGCTGCTGCCTTGGGACTTGGACTGCTGGCGCTGATGGACTGGATCGCGGCACCGTACGACGCGAGCGCCGGCAGGCGCGTGGGCGACGGGCCGTTAGGGCACCTCGGGCACATGCTGACCTACGCCTCCCAGCAGACGAGCCCCCACGGACCGGCCGGAATCGCGTCCTATCCGTGGGGGTGGCTGATCGATCTCAAGCCGATCGTGTACCTGAACATCGACCCGTCGCGTCCTGCTGGCCACTTGAGTGCGATCAATCCGCCGATCCATTTCCTCGGCATGATCAGCCCGCCGATCCTGCTGCTGGCGCTGCCGGCGCTCGTCTGGGCCGCGTGGAGCCTGCGCGGCGATCGGGCGCGCCGGCACGGCCGCGGCCCAGCTCTGGCTGTGGCCTGGTTTCTGGGGACGTTCGTCCCGTTCGTGCTGCTCAGCTTGCTGTGGAGTCGCACGAGCTACCTCTATTACATGGTGATCGTGATGCCGGGCCTCTACCTCGCGGGCGCCTGCGCCCTGCCGGCGCTGACGCGCCGACACCGGCGAATCGTGGCGGCTTGGGCCGTGACGGTGCTGGCGGCTGTCGTCGTGATGTATCCGTTCACCCCGCTCCCGTAGGCACGCCTGCGAGCCAGAGCGTGAGCACGTCGTCGGCCACCGCCTCGGGCACGCGATCGGTCACGTCGATCGTGTTGGCGCCTGCCAGCTTGCGCATCCAGGTGAGCTGGCGGCGCGCGTAGTTGCGTGTTCTGCGCTTCATCCCCTCAAGGTCACCGGCCAGCAGCTCCTCAAAGCCGAGGGCCTTCCGAGCTGTGCCCGAGGCGCCGGCCGCGTTGGCGCGCTGGACCTCCTCGCGGGCGCCGGCGGCGATCATCGCATCCACCCGCGCGTCGATCCTGGCGTAGAGCTGCTCGCGCTCCATCGTCAGTCCGATCAGCAGCGTCGGCCGGCGGACACTGCCGGTCCACAACTCTGACTCGGCGCCCGGCGGCTCGAGCTCGCCCGCGTCGAACAGCTCCAATGCGCGCACGACGCGCTGGCGGTCGCTCGGTTCGATCTCGGCGGCCGCCCACGGAGCGCGCCGCGCCAGCACCGCGTGGAGCGCCTCCGGACCCCGCTGCTCGAGCTCGGACAGCCAGCGCTCGCGCACACCCTCGGCGGGCGGCGGACGGAGGCTGAGCTCGGTCAGCGCCGCGCGCAGATATAGCCCCGTGCCGCCGACGACGATTGGGCGCGCTCCGTCCGCCAGCAGCGCGTCGATCTCGGCGTGGGCGAGCTCGGCGTACTGGCCGGCACTGAACCGGGCGTCCACGGGCAAAAACGAGATCAGCCGGTGCTCGAGCTGAGCGCGCTCGCCCGCGCGGGCCGCGCCGGTGATGATCTCGAGCCCCGCGTAGACCTGAAGCGCGTCAGCGGAAACGGCCACCGGCCGCTCGCCCAGTCGGAGCAGTCGCTCGGCCAGCGCAAGCGCCACCGCGGTCTTGCCGACGCCGGTGGGCCCGAACAGGGCGATCACCTCCGGGCGGTCCATGTTCCGCAGTATCGCGGCCCGGTATAGACTCACGCACTCATGGATCTGGGCAGCGTGCGAGTTCTCATCACGGGGGCCACGGGAGGCATTGGACAGGCGATCGCCCGGGCGTTCGCCGCGCGGGGCGCGGAAGTGACTCTGAGCGGCCGGCGCGCAGACGTGCTCGAGCCGCTGGCGAGCGAACTACGGGGCCGCGCGCTGTCGTGCGATCTGGCTGATCGCGACCAGGTCGACCGGCTCGTGCGCGAGGCGGGCGACGTCGACGTGCTCGTGGCCAACGCAGCGCTTCCGGCCAGCGGAATGCTGCTCGAGCTCACGCAGGAGGAGATCGACCGCATGCTCGAGGTGAACCTGCGCGCACCTGTGGCCCTGGCGCGCGCGTTTGCGCCGTCCATGGTGCAGCGGCGCCATGGCCACCTGGTCTTCATCTCGTCACTGGCGGGCAAGGTCGCCTCCCCCGCATCTTCGGTCTACTCGGCGACGAAGTTCGGCCTGCGTGGTTTCGCGCTGGCGCTGCGGCAGGACCTGCAGGGCGATGGCGTCGGAGTCTCGGTCGTGCTGCCGGGCTTCATCCGGGAGGCGGGGATGTTCGCCGAGGCTCAGATCGACTTGCCGCGCGGCGTCGGTACCCGCTCGCCGGAGGATGTGGCCTCCGCTGTGCTGGACGCGGTGGAGCGCAACCGAGCTGAGATCGAGGTCGCTCCGGCGAGCCTCCGCGTGGGCGCAGCATTCGCCGGGCTCGCGCCGCAGCTGGCCGCGTCGGTCAGCCGCCGCCTGGGCGGGGAGAAGACGGCGACTGATCTGGCCGCCGGCCAGAGCAACAAGCGCTAGCGCTAGCTGGAATCATTGCTGCTGAGGGCGTGCTCAGTGGTCACCGAGGCCAGTGCCGCGATGATCTCGTCGGCCAGGTGAGCGCCGTCACTCGCGCGGTCGGGCGTGGCCTGGACTCTGACCACGACGTCTTCGCCGTCGATCTCCTCGAGCAGCACCACGGCCGAGCTTCGCGTCGGGGTGGAGATCTGATCATCGAGGATCTGCTGCACGTGACTGGGACGGATGCCGGAGCGCAGGCGCACCTTCACGTCGACTGAATCGGGCTCGCGCAACGGAACGACCGCGGCGCTGAGCACGACGTTGTTGGGAATCTGAATGCGATCCTCACCGCGGGCGAGCGTCGTGTAGAGCAGACCGAGCGAGCTGACCACGCCCTCGATCGTGCCGCCGACCGCTCCGGCCTGCAGACGTACGCGTTCTCCGACGCGGAACGGCCGGGCGCTGAGCAGGACCATGCCCGCGATCAGGTTGCCGAGCGTCTGCTGCGCTGCGAGACCGAAGATCACGGCAGTGAAGGCCCCGCCGACGGCGATCGTCTGGGGACCGATGCCCGCCACGTTCAGCGCGATCAGCAGCGTGATTCCGAGCGTCGAGAGCCGGATCAGGAAGCCCACGGTGCCAGCCGTCGCCGGGTCCATGCGCCGGAAGAACGTCGGCGCGGCCGCGCGGCCGACATCCCGGGCCATCGCCCAGCCAATGACGAGCAGGACGAGCACGGTGACGATCCGGATGGCGGTCAGCCATTGGTCGGCTGTCCGGCGCCCGAGTAGGCGCTCTCGCTCGTTGTAGAGCACCAGGACGGCGATCAGTAGCGGCAGCAGCACGATGGCCTCGCGCTGGGCCCGGCGCAGCGCACGCTGGCTTACGTTGACCGCCAGCCCGACGCGCTCCCACGCCTCGCTGCGGGTCTCGAACATCCGCTCGAGGTGGAGATCCTTGCGTGATTTCAAACGATTTCTCATGTTCTCTCAGTTACCTATCACCGATCTGCCACCAGAGTTTCAGCAGTCACGCCTCAAGACCTGATCAAAACAAGCTCGTCTGGGCGGGAGCCTGCACCGGCGGCGGAGGTTCCACAGGACGCAGAAACGTGCCGCGCACGCGTTGTCCCGGCTCCCGGCCGGGGCGTTTGAGCAGCCCAGCCAGTCGCTTGCGTTCGTCCGAGGGGGCGTATGCCCCGCGGCCGTAAAGGCGCGTGTACCGCGTCACCAAGTCGGGACGGTTGTCCTTCAGCCAATCGAAGAACAGCCCTCGCACGTCGCCGCGCAGGTGTAGCGCTATCCCGGTGATGTATGACGCGCCGGCCTCCGAGGCCCGCTCGAGGATCTGGGCGATCTCCTCGGGCGCATCGTTGATCCCGGGCATCAGCGG
>CAXMLR010000157.1:0-3553 GCA_964194275.1 uncultured Solirubrobacterales bacterium | reverse complement strand
ACGAAACACAGCGAATCGGACAGAACCCATGACACCACCAGACAACCCCAGCTCCGTTGCACCGTCAGCCACGCTCGGCACGCCGGAAATCGCTCCGCTGCGCGCCGAGCTGCGGCGGGCCCAATCCACGCTGGCACGGGTCGATGCGGGACTCGCTCAGCTGCAACGTGCTGATCCGACGCCCTCACCACGAGCGCGGCCGAGCCGCTACTACGAGCTCCTGCTCGACGTCTACGAGCACGGACGCCACGGGATCGCCAACGAAGCGTTCGGAGCGGTGGGGGCAGCACACGGCTATGACCGCCGGGGGCTCGGTGGCTTCTTCGCCGGACGCCGTGCTCCGCTCCGCCTCAGCGATGACCGTGTTCGTCTGACCCCCGAGGGTGAGCGGCTGCTCGAGCAGCACCTGCAGCAGCACACGTCGTGAATCGAGAATTGATCAAGCCGCTGGTCGACCGCGACTGGCTGCTCGCGCACCTCGGCGACCCCAGCGTCGCCGTGCTCGAGGTCGACGAGCGACCCTTGCTCTACCGCGTCGGACACATTCCCGGCGCGCACTGCCTCGACTGGCACACCGACCTGCAGGATCCCGTCACCCGCGACATCCCCAGCGCCGCCTCGATCAACCGCCTCTGGCGACGCACCGGCATCGACAAAGACCGCCTCGTCGTGCTCTACGGCGACAAGAACAACTGGTATGCCTGTTTCGGTTACTGGCTATTTCGCCTCTACGGCCTCAATCGTTTGGCCATCCTCGACGGAGGTCGCCCCGCATGGGTGACTGGCGATCTGCCCCTCACCACCGACGAGCCCGCGGAGTTCACCGGTGGCGCACCCCCGACAGTCAGGCTAACTCCCCACCTCCGTGCGGGCTGGTCAGACGTCATCGCGCTGGCCACCGACTCGGGTCAGCTCCTTGACGTGCGCACCCCCGAGGAATACCGAGGCGAGCTCCTCACCGAGCCCGGCTACCCCGGGGAAGCTGCGCAGCGACCCGGCCACATCCCGGGCGCCCATAACATCCCCTGGGATCAAGCGACCACGAACGACGGCCGCTTCAAGTCAACCGAGGAGCTGACCGCGATGTTCGCGGCGGCCGGCGTGCGCGAGAACGCCCCGACCGTCACCTACTGCCGGATCGGCGAGCGCAGCGCGCACACCTGGTTCGTCCTGCACGAACTGCTCGGCTGGCGGGACGTCCGCAACTACGACGGGTCGTGGACTGAATGGGGAAGCATGATCGGGATGCCCGTCGCGCTCGGCGAGGAACCTGGGCAGATCGCGGAGATCGCGGCGGGTTGGCGCCCGGCGCTTGCCGGAGCGAACACGACTCCCGCCCCCCGGTCCTAGACGCTGCGCGAGATCAGCCGCTAGTCGAGCTGCGTCGGTGCTCAATCGGCAGTCCGGCTTGTGTCCACGCCGGCCAGCCGCCGGCTATCTCGCCCGCTCCACGCCATCCGGTGAGCTTCGACCGGTGGGCGTGCTGGCAGAGGTAGATGGCCCCCGGGCCTCGCGGGAACAAGAGATGGCGGACCAGCGAGACGCGCTGGATGCCCGGCGGCCACCCGTACCGGGCGCGCTCAAGCCCGCTACGCAGGTCGTAGAGCTGAGCGTCGCCGGCTTGGACCGCCCTCCAAGCCTCCGCCGGCTCCACGGACCGAACCGCTTTGGCTGATTTCATCGGGACGACATCCTCAGCAAACCTCTCTCACCCCCTACGAAGCGCCGAATTCCTAGGCGCGCTTTCGACCCATGAAGTCCATGCCGAACAGTGGTGCGAACAGACAGAAATTGAAGATCCCGGCCAGCAGCGGGACCAGGCCGACCACCGCGATCGCCACCCCCGCGCTCCCACCGATCCCCGCCAGACCGATGGCGATGATCGCGGCGCCGGCGGCGATCCGCGTCGCACGCCCGGCACTACTGCGCATGAATCCGACAAAGCCCAAGAGAAACCTCCGGTTCGAGAGCAGACCCGATGTCCGCTCATACCAAGAGACGAACGAGCACCTCGTCGTGGACAACATTGTTTGTGGTGCGCGGCTCGCTCAAAGACAATGTTTCGATCGACCACCAGGAATTCACCGCGCTTACCGCTGCTCACTTCGGCCGGCTCCGCCTCCTGGCGCGACGCCTAGCTCCCAGAGGCCTGGATCCGGAGGACCTCCTACAGGACACGCTGGAGCGCGGCTGGCGCTCACATGGCGAACTGCAGCACCCGGACGCGGCCGGGACCTGGCTGCGCACGATCATGGTCAACCGCGTGCGCGATCACGCGCGGCGCGCCAGCCTGCTCACGTTCAGTCCCATGCCGGACGCGCTCGAGCCAGAGGATTTGGAGATCGAGGATCCCCTGGTCGTGATTGCGGCCGCCGAGCAGGAGAACCAGCTGCGCTCCGCCCTACGGATGCTGCCACCCGAGGAGGTGATGGCCCTCGTCCTGGTTGACGGGGAAGGCTGGCAAGCCGCCGAGGTCGCCGCGGTTTGCGACTGTTCCTCCGGGGCGATTCACAAGCGCGTGCAGCGGGCCCGGGCCCGACTGGCGCTGAACCTGGCCTCCGCGACGAGCCAACGGAGCTCGCGCCCGACTACAGCTTCATGCCACGACGCCCGCGCCCTGGCCTCGGACTACCTGGATGGCCGGTTGGGCGCCGAGACGCGGACACAGCTCGAGGCCCATCTGCGGTCGTGCGAGCGGTGCCCTCCCGTGCTCCGGGCGCTGCGGGGGATCGTCGCCGCGCTCGGGGCCGGCCGAGGGCCGTTGATGCCCGCCGACCGCATGACAGCTCTGCACGCCAAGCTGGCGCAGTGACGACCACGTCCGCCCCAACCGTCGTGGTCATCGGGGCGGGTCCCGGCGGCCTCGCGGCCGCGAGGCGTCTGGTCGAGCGCGCGCACGAGCGCATCAACGTCGTGCTGGTCGCGACGAAGGCCACGGCCACTCATCTGGCGAGCACGATTGACGTGGCGCTCGGTTCGGCTGAGCCCGAGTCGGTCGAGGTCCCGATCAAACTACGTGGGGTGCGTCTCCACGTCGGGCAAGCGCACATCACCGATGACCTGCGGCTATCCGTGGACGAACAGCGCTGGGAGACTGACGCGGTCATCGCCGCTCCCGGTCTGTCGCTGGACTTCGGCGCGATCCCTGAAGCCGATGGCGTGGTCGCGGCGTGGGATCCGCGATCCGCGGGTAGCGCCGCTTCCATTTTGCCTGGCGCCCAGACGATCTGCGTGATCGTGGCCAGCCTTCCCTACCGCTGCCCCCCGGCACCGTTCGGCCTGGCGATGCGCCTGGCCGCGCGCGGCCATCGGGTCACCGTCTGCACCCCTGAGGCACGCCCGCTCGCCGGCGTCGGACCATCGGCGGTGCGACTTCTCAAGCACGCGTGCAAAGCCGCCGGCGTCCGGGTCGTGACCTCGTTTGAGCCAGACCTGGCCGCTGGCCTCAACGCCCGCGTGCGGTCACTGGCAGGCGAAGAGGTCAGATTCCAAGCGGCGGTGGTGATCCCGCCCCATCGGCGGGGATTCTCTTTCTCTTATACACATCTCCGAG
>CAXMLR010000156.1:0-6301 GCA_964194275.1 uncultured Solirubrobacterales bacterium | reverse complement strand
GCGCAATCGGTCGTTGGCGTCACCCCCCGCCGCTGCTCGCAGCCGCCGGGACGGCGCGCGGTCCGATTGTCCGACAACGAGTACGAGCGTTCCCAACAGCTCCGCCCGCGCGCCCAATGAGCCGGGCACAATCGTCAAATGCTCGACGGCGGCGTGCAAGGCGTACCGGCGCACCGCCTGACGGAGCGGCTCAAGCAGCAGCTCACCAGCTGTGGCCAGCAGGCCACCGATGATGATCCGCTCTGGGTTGAAGTGATTGCACAGCACCGACAGGCTTGCGCCCACGGTGCGGCCAGCGTCGGCGAGGACCCGCTCGGCGCCGCGGTCACCTGAGCGACCAAGAGCGACCAGGCGCTCAGCGGTCAGATCCCGTCCGTGCGAGCGGCTCAGCAGCTCGACCAGCGCCCCAGCGCCAACCAGGGTTTCCAGGCAGCCACGGTTCCCGCAGCGGCACATGGGGCCGTTCTCATCGACCAGCACGTGCCCGATCTCCCCGGCGGTACCCTGCGCCCCACGGTAGAGGCTGCCGTCGAAGATCAGTCCGCAGCCGATCCCCGACGAGAGCATCACGTAGGCGATGTCGCTGGCGCCGCGACCGGCGCCCAGGACATATTCGGCCAGCGCGCCGAGGTTGGCGTCGTTGTCGATGTGGACAGGAAGGCCCAGCCGCTGCTCGAGCTCGGGTGCCAGGTCGAGCCCCAGCCAGCCGGGGAGGATCGTCGATCCGATCTCGCCGCTGCCCTGGTCGATCGGGCCGGCGATGCCAACGCCGGCTCCGACAACGTCCGAACGCGACACATTCGCGCGCGTCAACACGGCACTGGCCAACGCTGCCGCGGCGTCGAGACCCTGCTGCGCGTCATGGTCCACGTCGAGCTCTTGCTTGGCCTGGGCCAGGATCGACAGCGACATGTCCGCGACGGCAACGCACACCTTGCCGTGGTCGAAATGGATTCCGAGGACGCTTCCCGCACTCCGGTCGAGCGACAGCAGCGACGGCGGCCGGCCATGCCGGCTTACCGCATGGTCCGGAATCGACGTAGTCCCGTTGGTCTCGTGCTCGGTGAGCAGACCCGTCTGCTGAAGCTCGCCGACCAGGCTCGATACGGTCGACCGGGCGAGACCTGTTTCGCGGGCGATGTCCGCGCGGCTCACCGGTGCGCGCTCACGCACGACGTCGAGTACGCGCAGTCGGTTGAACTCGCGCAACGAACTCAGGGAGCCTCCGAGCCTCACCTCGGTCATCGTGTCCACTCTCTTTGGTCGGTCCCGTTCTGTCAAGCTCCGATCAAAGGCGTCCGCGGTTAGGCACAGATTATGGTCGGGCTCCGACTAAAGTCCGCCCAGCACACCTCGTGGACTCCCGGCGATGGCTGCTTGCCGCTCCTCGAGCTTCGGGTAGCGCCAGAATGGCCAAGGCGATGAACGGCGACGGTTTCACAGCAGCGGAGCAGAAGATGCGCGACGACGGGCAGTCGGAGGAGGCGATCCGGAGCTTCCGCAGTGCCTACGAGCGCCTGGTGGCGGGCCACTCGCCGATGATCCGGACCGCCGATCTGGAACCGGCGGGCGAGGTGCCGACCCTCGGAGGGCTCGAGGTCGGTGAGGACGACACCGCACTTGACGGGTTCGTGGTGATCAAGCTCAACGGCGGCCTAGCCACTTCGATGGGCCTGCAGCAGCCGAAGTCGCTGATCGAGGCGAAGGACGATCACTCGTTTCTGGACATCATCGTCGGGCAGACGGTCGCCCTGCGCGAGCGCCATGGGGTGGGCCTGCCGTTGCTGCTGATGAACAGCGAGGCGACGCGTGAGGCCTCACTGGCCGCGCTGGAGTCCCACCACGAGCTCGGGGTCGAAGGGCTCGCGCCCGATTTCCTGCAGAGCATGGTCCCCAAGCTCGCGGTGAACGAGCGCTCGCCGGTCAGCTGGCCGCAGGCCCCGACGCTGGAGTGGGCCCCCCCTGGACACGGCGACATCTATGGCTCGCTGCGCAGCTCGGGCATGCTCGAGGCGCTGCTGGGGCGGGGGTTCAAGTACGCGATGATCTCGAATGCCGACAACCTCGGGGCGACGCTGGATCCGCGGATCGCCCAGCACGTGTCCGCGCGGCGGATCCCGTTCCTGATGGAGGTTGTGGAGGGCACCGAGGCCGACCGCAAGGGCGGGCACATCGCCCGGCGGCGCTCCGACGGGCAGCTCGTGCTCCGGGAGACGGCGCAGACGCCGCCCGAGGACGAGGAGTCCTTTCGGGACTTCCGTCATTGGCGCCACTACAACACCAACAACCTGTGGGTCGACCTGCGTGCTCTCGCCGAGCTGCTCGACGAAGGTAACGGTGTGCTCGAGCTGCCACTGATTGTCAACCGCAAGACGGTCGATCCGCGTGACTCGGAGTCCACCGAGGTGCTGCAGCTGGAAAGTGCGATGGGGGCGGCGATCGGGAGCTTCGAGGCTGCACAGCTGCTGTGCGTTCCGCGCACCCGCTTCGTGCCGGTGAAGACGACCGACGACCTGCTCGTCCTTCGCTCCGATGTCTACACCCTGACCGAGGATATGATCGTCGAGCCGCGAGCGGAACGTCGTCACGAGCTGCCCTACATCGAGCTCGACCCGCGGTTCTACAAGCTGCTCGACGAGTTCGAGGCGCGGCTTCCCGACGGCCCGCCTTCGCTGCGGGAGGCCGAGCGCCTGGTGGTGCACGGCGACGTAACGTTCGGCGCCGGGGTGGTCGTCCGCGGCGCCGTTGAGCTGCACACGGACGAGCCGATGAGGGTCGAGGCGGGAACCGTCCTGAATTCGTGATCAGCACGATCGACCGATTGCGCGCGCTCGGCGTCCAAGGGGTGGCGTCCGCGGATCCGCGCTTGTTCGTCTGAGCCCTCAGCGCAAAAAGCCTGAGGCCGCCCGAACCTGGAACTACCCGCTGCGACGGGTGCCGCCGCGCTTCGATGACGAGCTGCGCGCCGAGGTGCTCTTACCGCGGGGGGTCTTGGCCGCGGTGCTACTCGCCTTCGCACGCGTGCTCTTGGCTGCACCGCGACCCGAAGCCGCCTTCGCGCCAGCCGACTTGGCGGCGGTGACCCTGGCGCCAGCGGCCTTCGCACCGGCGCTCTTCGCTGCGCTCTTGCTCGTGCTGCGGGCGGTGGTGCGGGTAGCTGCTGCCGGCTTGCGAGCGGTGCGGGAGCCCGACGCGCTCATGCCCGCGCTGCGAGCGCCTGTGGCGCGCGCGCGCGAGGTGGTCTTGGTGGCAGCAGTCCGCGCCGGCTTGCTCGCCGGGCTGAGCCCCGGGGTCACCGACCTTGCCAGCTGCTCGATGTCCTTGATCAGCGAACGGCTCGTCGACCTTGCGTCACGGCGCAACGAGCGGAGCGTGTCAGCGGCATCCTTGTACGCGGCCCGTGCGTTCTTGCCGAAGTCGGCGCGCATGGTTTGCAGTGCCTGGGTTGCCTCTTCCAGCGCCTTGTCGAAGCGCGCCGTGGCGGCCTCGACTTCCTTGCGCGTGACCGGGGCGAGAGCTGAGTTGTCGTTGGAGCGCCGACTCGTTCGACGCGCTGCCGGCTTCTTGGCGGGAGGCATGGCGGGTTCTCCTTGTGTCCTGGAGGTGGCGAAAGCGTGCGGATGGGACGCACCGAAGCGGTTGCGGCGCGCGGGTTAGCTTATGCGCGCACGCGGACGCAGCGCAAGGCGATGGGCGCGCGCGTGCACACGCCGCCCGCTCCGGATCGGCTGCTTGCCGAGTTCGGGAGTGTCTTTGGGCCGAACCCGGGACGCCCAGGCTTGCTTGGGGTTCGACGGCCTTCAGACCGCTTAGCCGCGACCGTGTGAGCGGCTGATCTCGTAGCCTCGCGCCGGAAGCGATGCCGACTTCGGAACGTCAACGACGGCGCCGGCCCGCGACACCGCGGCGGTGTGCGCTCCCGTGCGCGTCCAGTGCACCCGCACCGGAGCGTAACGCAGGAGCGCCTGCCAAGTGGCCGGCCCGATCAGCCCGATCGGGGGCAGCGAGTGGGCTTGCTGGAACTGCATCACCGCCGACCGGGTCCCGGGCCCGAACGAGCCATCGACCGTGACCGGGAAGCCCGCGCTGACCAGATGCTCCTGAGCCCAGACGACCACATCACCGAGGGCTCCCCTGCCCAGGCTCGCGACGGACGCGGCGGGGAGGAATCCTGGCAGCGTGCCGACCGGCTGCGACAGGGCTCGCCACTCTCCAGCGGAAGCGTATTGCCAAGCCCACCAGCTCAGCCCCGGAGCGCCGTACGCACGGGAGAGCTGCCGGAAGCGCCGGATCTGACCCAGGAGGGGAGAGCCGGAGACCTGCCCGAGCGGAGCGATCGGTCGCTGATAGATCCGGTTGAACATGTACGTGTGGGCGAACACTTCATCAACGCTCACGCCGATGTCGGCCCAGTACATCTGCGGGGCGTTGTACTGCGCGCCGCCGGGGCCAAGGAAGACCGAGTAGGGAAAGCCCGGGTGGTAGTCCACGTACGGGAGGCCGGCCAGAGCGATGGGAAAGCTGGCTCCGACGAGCTGCCGGAGCGTGGTCACGTACGATTGCGCCTGCACGTACTTGCCCTCGTACTCGCCCTCGGCGTCGATGACCAGACAGTCCGCGCCGGCATGCGCAGCGGCCGCGCCGACCCGCGCCTCCGCCGCCGGGCTGTTGCCATAGACGTATTGCCAGCCACACACCCGAAAGCCGTTGGCGTGGAGGGTGGAGAGCAGCTGCGGCGTGAACTGCGACCACGTCCCTGACCCGTCGCCGCTCTTGATCAGCAGCGTGCTGATTCCGTAGCGCTTGGCGCTGGCGATGATCGACGCGACGTTGCCACCGTTGGACTGCGACACGTACCAGATCCACATGCCGCGCCCGCCGAAGGGGCTGACCTGCGCCCCGCGGGCGGCGCCGTGGACGGTCCGATGATGGCGCTTGTGCTTGGCCGCGTGGCCCGGACCCGAGCCCGCCCCGCCCGAGGCCGCGGTGGCCATCGGCACGCAGACCCAGGCGAGCACAAGCGCGAGTGCGGCGATCAAATACCGCCGCAGCCGACGCTCCCCCGACGTCCGAACGCCGCGCGGCTGGCGGTCATCCGTCATACCGTGAGTCACCGTAGCGAACAACCCATGGCGCTGGCGCAAGTTTCGGTTCGCGCAGCTGGGTGCACAGACACGTCCGTCATGCGGACGGACCTGCGCAGGCCAGCCCGAACCGCGGTGGTCAGCCGAAGCCGGCTACTTGATGAGGGTCTCAGCTATGAGGCCGCGGCTTCCGAGCCAGCCAGAAGTGGCCGTCCCCGGCGAGAGTTTCTCAGGGGCGTCGAGGAGCAGGGAGGGAGTACCGTCGGCTGCTGCACGTCATCCCAAACAGGGTCGCGCCCGAGTCACGTAGCGAGTTGTGGTGTAGCTCATGATCGTTGCTGCCGCCACGCGTGCTGCGCGTACGCGCGGATCGTTGCAATCATTTGGGCGACGCGCTCCGCAGTCTCGCTGCTGACGCCGATAAGGCCGAGCAGTCAGCGCTCCTCGCACAACTACCCCGCTCGGTGAGTGAGCTCGCCCGGGTGCTGATGAGCAGTCCGTCCTCTGCCTGCAACACCGCATCCTGCGCTACCTCGGCCTCGTCATTGACCGTCGGCCCGTCCCGTCCACTATGCCCTCCACGACCAACACATCGCAACGCTCCTCAACGAAGTAATCGGACACGCCGAACACATCGAACTCGGCATCCCCGACCCACCGGGCACCTAGCTCAGCCGCGGTGATTCACTTCAAGTTCTACGAGCCACGGGATGGCCTCGGATTTGGCGCTACCAAGGCCGGTCGCGGTAAGCTACCAAGGCAGGTCGCAGTAAGTTAGACTGCGCGCGTGAGCGGGGAGCGCCTCCAAGTGGTGGACGGGCCCGCCGCGGGCACCCAGATTCCCCTAGCCGGCGAACAAGACTTTGGTCAGAAGGCGGGTGAGCTAGGGACCCTCGGGAACGACCAGCGGCTCGCCGCTCATCACGCTCGGATCAGTCGGGGTCCGACCGGGGAGCTTGTCTTCTACGACGTTGGTGCTCGCGGTGGGACCTATCTCAACGGCAAGCGGGTCAGCAACGCGGTCGTGCTGACCACTGGCGACCGGATCCAAATCGGCGACACGACGCTGGAGCTAGCCGGACCCGCGATGCCCGAACCGGTTGCCTCCGAGCCGGTGCTGAGCGAGGCCTACCGCGAACTTACGGGCGAGACGGCCGCGGAAATTCCCGTCACGCAGGAGCCGCTTCAAGGTTTATTGGGCGGGACAGTACTTAGCC